>CALWOS010000092.1 GCA_944383185.1 uncultured Oscillospiraceae bacterium | reverse complement strand
GGCCAGGCTCACCTCCCATTGCCGCTTCCGCCTGCGGTGGAAGTCCAGGCAGACGTTATGTCCCAGCCGGTAGAGCCAGACGGAAAAGCGGCTCTCGCCCCGGAAGCCCCCCAGGGCCCGATAGGCCCGCAGAAAGATCTCCTGGGTGAGATCCTGAGCGTCCTCCGTATTCCGTGCCATGCGAAAGCAAAGCCCGTAGATCCCAGGCTCATAGGCCCGCACCAGGGGAGCAAAGGCCTCCGCATCCCCCTTCAGGGTCCGGGCAATGCAGCACTGTTCTTCCTCCCGGGTCATGTTCTCACCTCAGTTCCCGGCGTATGATATCGGCCACCCGCTGGAGGTCCTCCATGGTCTCGGCCTTCATGATCTCCTGCTTGTACCAGCCGGAGTGGGCCACGCCCCGGAGATACCAGGCAAAATGCTTCCGGGCCTCCAGGCATACCACACGCTCCGGCTTGTGGCGCAGGCTGACGGCAAACTGCTCCATGGCCGTGTCCACCCGCTCCGGGAGGGGCGGCCTGGGAGGCGTTTCCCGCCCGGCAATGGCGGCGTTCCCCCGGGAGAAGATCCAGGGATCCCCAAAAGCCCCCCGGCCCACCATGGCGAAATCCGCCCCGGTATAGCGCAGGATGTGCGCCGCGTCCTCCGGTTCCCAGATGTCGCCGTTGGCGATCACCGGGATGGACACAGCCTCCTTCACGGCACGGATGATGTCCCAGTCCGCCCTGCCCTCGTACATCTGCGCCCGGGTCCTGCCGTGCACGGCCACCGCCGCGGCCCCGGCGCGCTGACACATCCGGGCAAATTCCACGGCGTTCACATGCCCCTTGTCCCAGCCCTTGCGGAACTTCACCGTCACGGGCACGTCCACCGCCGCGGCCACGGCCCGGAGGATGTCCTCCGCCAGCTCCGGGCGGAGCATCAGGGCGCTGCCGTCCCCGGAGCGGACCACCTTCCCCACCGGGCAGCCCATGTTGATGTCTAAAATATCTGCTTTGGAGATTTCCAAAGCCTTTTTCGCCGCGGCGGCCATAGTCTCCGGTTCGCTGCCGAAGAGCTGCACCGCCACGGGATGCTCCCCCGGCTCCATGGCCAGGAGGGAGAGGGTCTTGCCGTCCTGATAGACCAGGGCCTTGGAGGAGACCATCTCCGTACAGCACAGAGCCGCCCCTTCCCGCCGGCACACGGCCCGGAAGCCCACGTCCGTCACCCCCGCCATAGGGGCCAGGAGCAGCCTCCCGGGGATGGGCACGCCGCCGATGGTCCGGCTCCCCTCCCCCGGCGCCGCCCCGCTCAAAGGGCGATCTCCAGCCCCACGGGGCAGTGGTCGCTGCCGAAGATATCCGGGCGGATGAAGGCGCTGCGGATCTGCCCGGCCAGGCGGTTGGAGCACAGAAAGTAGTCAATGCGCCAGCCGGTGTTGTTGGCCCGGGCGTTGCCCCGGTAGCTCCACCAGCTGTAGGCCCCGGTCACATCCGGGTACAGATGGCGGAAGGTGTCTGTAAAGCCCGCCGCCAGGAGCTGGGTGAATTTCTCCCGCTCCTCGTCGGTAAAGCCGGGGTTGCCCCGGTTGGTCTTGGGGTTTTTCAGGTCGATCTCCTCATGGGCCACGTTCATGTCCCCGCAGATGATCACGGGCTTCTCCCGGTCCAGGGCGCAGACATAGTCCCGGAAGGCGTCCTCCCAGGTCATCCGGTAAGAAAGGCGCCGGAGCCCGTCCTGGGCGTTGGGCGTGTAGACGCACACCAGGAAAAACGCCGGGTACTCCACGGTGATGCAGCGGCCCTCCGTGTCGTGCTCCGCGATCCCCAGGCCCTGGCGCACCGAAACCGGGGCAAGGCGGGTGAACACCGCCGTGCCTGAGTAGCCCTTCCGCTCGGCGTAGTCCCAGTATTGGGCATAGCAGGGAGTGGGGAGCTCGATCTGTCCGGCCTGGAGCTTGGTCTCCTGGAGGCAGATCACGTCCGCGTCCAGTTCCTTGAAAATTTCCGCAAAGCCCTTTTTCACCACGGCCCGCAGGCCGTTCACATTCCAGGAAATGAGCTTCATGCCTCTTGGTCCTCCTTCCCCTGTTTGCACCGGGCGTCCGCCAGACCCGCGTCCCGGAGCCGGGGCGGCGCGCCCGCCCCCAGGTCCAGGGTCGCCGCCGTGCGCACCGCCACCAGGCGGTGGATGGGCACGCCCTGCTGGTAAAACTTCGCCTCATAGTCCGTCATGACACCCGCTGGCCCTCCGGCATGGAGGTCATCCGTTACCTCCCGGAGCTCCCAGCCCTCGGCGCGGAGCTGTTCTTGGGACCAGGCGAAAAGGGGGCCATTGTCCGTTTTGAAATGGATCTCCCCCGCCGGCGGCAGGAGCGCGGCGTAGAGCCGCAGAAAGCCCGGCGCGGTGAGGCGGTGCTTGGCGTCCCGGCTCTTGGGCCAGGGGTCGCAGAAATTGGTGTAGATGCGTTCCACTTCCCCGGGGGCAAAGATCTCCCCGCAGTCTTTCACATCCCGGTCCAGGAAGCGGACGTTCCGCAGCCCGGCGTCCCGGCAGCGCTCCATGGCCACCACCATGGCGTCCGGTACCCGCTCCACCGCGGCCAGGAGGATCTCCGGAGCGGCCGCCGCGGTTTCCGCCGTAAAGCGGCCCTTGCCGCAGCCCAGCTCCAGGTGCAGCCCCCGGCAGCCGGGCAGGAGTTCCCGCCAGCGGCCCCGGAGTTGTTCCGGTTTCTCCGCCAGGAGGTCCCGGCAGCGCTCCAGCCGGGGGATGAGGTTGGGTTTTTTCCGCATGCGCATTTTTATCATCACCACGTTTCTACACTCGAAATCCGCGTTCAACATGAGATTGTACCAGATACGCCAAGAAACATCAAGCCGCGGCGGAGATTTTGCCTTTTGCAAAATCTCCGCCGCGGCACAGGCCGGGGAAGCAGGCGGCGCTTGTTCCCCCTCACCCCGCCTTCATGGAGCGGCGCAGGAGCGCCCACCCCAAGGGGAACAGCAGCGCCAGAGCCGCCACGCCGGCCTTGGAGGTGTTGAACAGCTGGGTGGAAACGCCCATGAGCATGGCGCCGAAGAAGGAGGCGCTTTTCCCGAAAATGTCGAAAAAGCCGAAGTACTCCCCCGCCTTCCCCGCCGGGATGATCCTGGCGTAGCAGGAACGGGACAGGGCCTGGATGGCCCCCTGGAACACCGCCACCCACACCGCCAGGAACCAGAACTCCCAGGCCTTGTCCAACTGCAGAGCGAACACGGCCACAAAAAAGTAGCCGCCGATACACACCTGGAGCAGGTTCTCCGGCCGGAAGCGCCCGGCCAGGCGGCCAAAGAGGATGGAAAAGGGGAAGGCCACCACCTGGGTCAGGAGCAGCGCCAGCACCAGGTCCGTATCCCCGATGCCCACATCCTTGCCATAGGAAGTGGCAAGGTCGATGATGGTGTACACCCCGTCGATATAAAAGAAAAAGGCCAGGAGGAACAAAGCGATCTTTTTGTTCCGGACAACTTCCCGGAAAGTATCCCATAGATGGCGTGTATGGGCCTCCGGGGCTGGGGCCGCCGCCCCCTGGCGGTAATTCCGCAGCAGCGGCACGCTGCACGCCAGCCACCACGCCGCGGTGAGAATCATGGCGATTCCCGTGGCCCGGACAGTGCCCAGGCCCGTCTGCTCCGCGGTGAGCACCAGCAAAAGGCAGGCCACAAAGGGGATGCAGGAGCCCAGATAGCCCCAGGCATAGCCCTGGGATGAAAGCATGTCCATCCGCTCCGGCTCCGCCACGTCCGGCAGCATGGCGTCATAAAACACCAGGCTGGAGGAAAAACCGATCTTCCCCAGGATAAACAGCGCCAGGAATCCCATCCAGTTCAGCGGCGCGGCCAGGGCGGCGCAGCACGCGCAGCCCAGGAGCAGAAACGCGGCGAAGATTCCTTTCTTCCAGCCGCGCCGGTCCGCCACGCCCCCCAGGAGGGGCCCGAACAGGGCCACCACCAGGGTGCACACCGCCGTGGCATAGCTCCACCAGGCGGTGGAATCATAGTCCGGCACGCCCGCCGCGGCGGTAAGGTTTTTGAAATAGATGGGGATGATGGTGGAAGTCATCATCACAAAGGCGGAATTGCCCACGTCATAGAGCACCCAGCCGCGTTCCGCCGGGCGCAGGGCGCTGCGCTTCTTAGTCAAGTTCTACCCCTCCAAAGGTCAGTTTCAGCCTCGGGTCAAAGGGCGCTCCCGTGTCCAGCGCCGGGAAAAGCTTTTCCATCTGCCGCACCGCCTCCCGCGCCGTTTCCGGCAGCTTCTTCGCCAGCTCCCTGCACAGCGGCGCGCAGGATCGGTCCGACCAGGGGAGCAGGAACATGCCGCCATAGGCCTCATACTTCCCCATGGCCCGCAACGCGCCGGTGACCGCCGCCCGCTTCACGGGACTGCGCAGGCGCAGCAGCCCCGCCGTCCGGCTCATGGCGCGCAGGCTCTGCTCCAGGACCTTTTCCCCCGCCAGGGGATAAAAAGGAGCAAGAATCTCCGCCAGTTCCCGGGCATTGGAGAAGCTGGGGAGGTGGGCCAGGGCCTCCCGGGAAAAGGGGTCCACCCCGTCGGCATGCATCAGCAGCCGGTCCAGCTCCGCCTCCACCGCGCTGTGGCCGGCGGGGCTCGCGTCAATGGCAGGATGGAAGGCGCTGTCCAGATAGTAGTGGCACAGGCAGCCGGCCACATAGCTCCGGCGCTCCGGCGTCCCGCAGCGCCGGAGCACCCCCGCGCAGCGGCGGAAAAAGCTGCTGCCGGGACAGGCATGGATTTCGCTGCCCTCCCGGCGGACCGGGTTTTTGGTCAGGGGATGGTAATAAAACAGTACATCCGGCCCCTGAAGGCCGATGTTGTAAGCCGCCCGGTGGCTCCACAAAAGGGCTCGCGGCGCATCCGGCAGCGCCGCCAGGACCAGACGGCCAAACACCATATGGGTATAATGAGAGGGCATAGTTGCCACCTTCCTTCACTCAGGATGCATATTTTTGCAATGCAAAAGCATAGCAAAATTGGCCATGCGCCGCTTTCCGCGGCATGGTCATGAAATCAAAGCGCGTGGGCCGTACCCGGCCCAGCCGGGTAGGCTCACAAAAGATTCCGTAGATCGAATACGGGGCGATTCTGGCGCCTGGTGCGCACGAGGGGTGGCGCTGTCGTCCCTACTGTATCACATGGCCTGCGCCCCGGGCAAGCCTATCTGCGTAAAATTTCCTTCCCCACCGGACAGAATC
>CALWOS010000091.1 GCA_944383185.1 uncultured Oscillospiraceae bacterium | reverse complement strand
CCAACCGGGGAAAGCGGAACGACAGCCGGAACCTGCCCTATGTGATCGAAACGCTGGCGGCGTGGAAGGGCATCTCTCCGGCGGAGATGACGGACATCACCTGGAACAACGCCCTGCGGCTGTTCGGGCTGGAGGGAAGGATCTGACCGCATGACGGATAAAGGAGCGATTTTTATGGAAAAAGGCTTTACCATCACCTATGAGTATGGGGACAACCTGTATGTGAACCCCACGAACCGGTGCGATTTCAACTGCACGTTCTGCCTGCGGCACAACCAGGGCTCCGGCGGCAGCATCTACACCCACAACCTGTGGCTGGAGCGGGAGCCCACCAGGGAGGAGCTCCTGGCCTCCATTGAGAGCCACGACCTCTCCCAATACAAGCAGCTGGTGTTTGTGGGCTTTGGTGAGCCAACCTACCGGTTTGACGACATCTGCTGGGTCATCGACCAGATGAAGGCCCACGGCACCAAAATCTTCACCCGGATGGACACCAACGGCACCGGGAGCCTCATCAACGGCCGGGACATCGCCCCGGAGTTCGCAGGCCGGTTCGACATGGTGTCCGTGTCGCTGAACACCGACACGGCGGAGAAATACAATGCCCTGTGCCACCCCCGGCAGGAGAACGCCTACCAGGCCATGAAGGACTTCACCAAGGAGGTCCGCCAATACGTGCCCACGGTGATGATGACGGTGGTGGACACCATTCCCCGGGAGGAGATCGAAAACTGCCGGAGGATTTGCGAGGAGGAGATCGGCGCCGCCTACCGGGTGCGGGCATACATCGCGGACTGAGATTCCCCCCGCGCGAAACGCCCGGAACAGGGGACGGATTCCAGCGTCCAGGCGCGCTCTCCCGGCCGCCCGCGGCAGCGGGGGCGGTCACCATCGACACCGACGGCAAGGCGGTCCCCGCCGGGACGCCGCGGCTCTGCGGAGCGGCTGCCCCTGGCGGGGCGGCGGACGCCGTCTACGGAGGTCCTATGAAAACTGTCACCATTTATACCGACGGCGCGTGCAGCGGCAACCCCGGCCCCGGCGGCTGGGGAGCCATTCTGATGTACGGCGCCCACAGGCGGGAGCTCTCCGGCGGGGAGGCTTCCACTACCAACAACCGCATGGAGCTCACCGCCGTCATCGAGGCGCTGTCCCTTTTGAAGGAGCCCTGTATCGTGGAATTGTGGTCCGATTCCAAATACGTGATTGACGGTCTGGAAAAGGGCTGGGCCAGGGGATGGAAAGCCCGGGGGTGGAAAAAGGCCGACAGAAAGCCGGCCCTGAATCCGGACCTGTGGGAGAGGCTGCTGGACCTGTGCGACGTCCACACCCTCCGCTGCCACTGGGTCAAGGGCCACGCGGAAAATGCATTCAATAACCGCTGTGACCAGCTGGCGGTCATGGAGAGCCAGAGGCACAAGTGATGGTCCCCGCGCCCTTGCGGAGCGGAAACCAGGATTCCGAATGAAACGCCTTCCGCGTCCGTTTTAAACTCAGACCATTTTTTCTGAAATTTTCCGTAATTTTCGGAAATCAGAGGAAACATTTACAATCTGTTCATAAGAAAAACATAATTTAGAAAAAAATATCGGGTATCTTTATCATCAAGCAAAGGGTCCTCCCAAACCCGATGCGTTTTCTCCCTCCTAAAAACACACACAGCACAAAGGACCGCCTTCCGGCGGTCCTTTGTGTGTTTTCCCCGGGGCCGCAAAAAAACCGGGTCCTTTCTTGTAAATCCGCCCGGCGGGGTGTAAAATGATGCTGATATGGATTTTCCTTCTAAGGAGGTTTTCAAATGAGAGACGGTTTTATCTCCGTGGCCGCCGGCACCCCCAAGATCCGGGTGGCGGACTGCCGCTATAACGCCGAGCAGACCTTCCAGATGATGCGGGCCGCGGAAAAGGCAGGCGTCAAGGTGCTGGTACTGCCGGAGCTGGGCCTGACCGGCTATACCTGCGGGGACCTGTTCTATCAGGATACCCTGCTGAAAAGCGCGGAGGAGGCTTTGGCCACGGTTTTGGAGGCGACCCGGAACCTGGAGGTTGTAACCGCGGTGGGTCTGCCGGTGCGGGTGAAAGACAGATTGTATAATTGTGCCGCTATTATACAAAAGGGAATTATTTTGGGTCTGGTTCCCAAGGTGCATCTGCCCAATTATGGAGAATTTTATGAGAAGCGGCAGTTCACGCCGGGGCCGGAGGACTGGGGGACCTATGTGCCTTTGTGTGGGCAGGGGGACGAGATCTGGTTCCAGGCCGGGCAGCTTTTCCGCTGCGAAAACATTCCGGAGCTGACGCTGGGCTTTGAGATCTGCGAGGACCTGTGGTCCCCGGAGGCGCCCTCGATCCAGATGGCCCAGGCCGGGGCGACTGTCATCGGAAATCTCTCCGCCAGCAACGACGTGATCGGCAAGGCCGCCTACCGCCGCCAGCTGGTGGCCGGGCAGAGCGCGAAGCTGCTGTGCGGCTATGTGTACGCCAGCGCCGGAGAGGGAGAGTCCACCACCGACGTGGTGTTCGGCGCCCACCAGATCGTGGCGGAGAACGGCGCGCTGCTGGGAGAGAAGCGGTTTGAAAACAGGCTTCTGATCTCTGAG
>CALWOS010000090.1 GCA_944383185.1 uncultured Oscillospiraceae bacterium | reverse complement strand
GGAAGACCATGGTGGAGAAGGCCTCGGACATCTGCCCGCGGCGGATGGCTCTGCGCATTCCATCAGTCCTTTTCAGAGGGATTCGGCCAGTGGCCGGGAAAAGTATACGACATCCGGCGGAAAAACGCAAGCCCGGCGGAGAGGCACAGCCTCTCCGCCGGGCTTTTTTTGGCCGGAATCCGGGGAAGAGGGCCGGAGCCCGCCGGTCAGTGGGGGATGTGATAGGCCTTGAGCTTCCGGTAGAGGGTGGAGATGTCCACCCCCAGGAGCTTCGCGGTGGCGGCCTTGTTCCCGCCGCACTGCTCCAGCGCCTGCAGAATCAACTGCCGCTGGGACTCCTTGATGTTGAGGGACAGGGACTCCTGGGGGGCCTCCCCGGCCTCCGGCGGGTCCAGGGGCATCTCCCGCAGGTTGCACCGCCACAGCGTCTCCATGTCCAGAACGGGGCCGGCGGCGAGGATGACCATGCGCTCCAGAATGCTGCTCAGCTCCCGCACGTTTCCCCGCAGGGGCATCCTGGAGAGGGCGGCCAGCACGTCCGGGGAGATGGACTTGATTTTCTTCCGGTGCTTGGCGGCGTGGCTTTTTGCAAGGCTCATGGACAGGTCCGGGATGTCCTCCGGCCGGGCCCGCAGCGGGGGGATGGTCACCTCCAGCACGGAGAGGCGGTAATAGAGGTCGTTTTTGAACTTGTTCGCCCGCATCAGTTGCAGCAGGTCCTTGTTGGAGGAGCAGATGATGCGCGTGTCCACCCGGATGACCTTGTCGCCGCCCACCCGGATGATCTCGCCCTCCTGCAGGACGCGGAGCAGCTTGGCCTGGACGGAGATGGGCAGCTCGCTGATCTCATCCAGGAAGAGGGTGCCGGTGTCCGCAATCTCGAAGAGGCCCTCCTTGCCCTCCCGGGCCGCCCCGGTGAAGGCGCCCTTGACATAGCCGAAGAGCTCGCTCTCAATCAGGGACTCCGACAGGGCGGCGCAGTTGATGGCCACGAAGGGCTTGCTCCGCCGGCTGCTGGCCTGGTGGATGCTGTGGGCGAAGAGCTCCTTGCCGGTGCCGGTGTCCCCGTAGAGCAGGATGGGGCTCTCGCATTTGGCGTAGGTCTCCGCCAGCTCCTTGGCCCTGCGGATGGCGGGGCTGCTGCCCAGGATGTCGTCAAAGGTGTACTTCGCCACCAGGCCCCGGGCGGCCAGCTCCTGCCGCCGGGCGCGATACTCCAGCTCCCGGACCTCGGAGACCTTTTTGATGGAGACCACGCTGCCCTTCGGCAGGCTCTCCGTGATGATGGGCAGCTCCCGGAGGATGATGGGCGTCAGGCTGGAGGCCACGGACCGCTGCTGGGGGAGGAGCTCAATGTCGATCAGGTTGTGGGAGGCCAGCACGGTGGCCAGCAGCCTGCCGGCCAGATTCTCCTCCGACTCCTGGAGAATCTCGCAGGCGGCGGCGTTGGCGCTGGTGATCCGCCGGCTCTCGTTCAGGGCGATGATGCCGTCGGAGCTGGCCTGGAGGATGGCCTCGTTGAGATCGCTGCGCTCCTCAATGTCGATGATGTTGCGGAGAATCCGCCGGGCGTTCAGCACGGTTTCCTCCACGTTCTGCTCGTCCACGTCGAACTCCAGGCCGACTTTGCCGCGGCGCCTGACGTAGTTCACAATGGGAAAACCGCCGATGAAGACCTCAAAGCCCTCGTCGATGAGGTCCTGGGCCATCTGCTCCTGGGGCACGTCCGTGGACAGCTCCCGGAAGGAGATCACCGCCGGGTCCACGCCCAGAATCTGGAGGCTCCGCCGGATGTAGTGATAGAGATGCTTCGTGCCCAGGTGGACAATCCTCCGGTCGGCGTACTGCAGGGCGTTTTGAACGGCCAGCAGCGCGTCCAGGCCGCTGAAGGGCAGCTCCAGCGTTGGGATCATGGGGAGGTCCCGCTCCAGGAACCGCAGGGTCAGGCCGTGGGAGACCACCATGTGGAGCCCTTGGGGGAGCAGGGTTTTGGCGGTGCGCACCGCATCGTAGGTGGACTTGGCGTAGACCGGATATTCGTAGCCCATCCGCTGCAGGACGCGCCGCACGGTGTCATACGCCGTGTTGTTGGGCAGGAAAAAAGCAATCGAGTAATCCATGAAATCCCTCCTCTGTGTCGATTATACAGCGCTTTTTGCAAATTGCAAGTATTTGTGGCGAGGATGCGAAAAATCGGGAGACGCACCAGAAAAGATGTGACCTACCTCGAAAAGATGAGCTTCTCCACAGTTCATAAATTTTTAAAAAATGGATTATGCAATATGCACAAAAATAGGGGGGGGGGGGGTAACATGTTATCCAACACAGTTGCCCGAAGAGAATATGCGTGGCATTAAAATTGCTATATATCTGGGCGACGCTGCTCATGCGGCGATCCAAGACAAGGAGGTCATACAGAATGGCAACCAAATTCCATGGCGTCATTCCGCCCATCATCACTCCGGTGGACGAAAAGGAGAATGTTGACGAGGCCGGTTACCGCAATTTGCTGGAATACTGCATCAAAGGCGGGCTCCACGGCATCCTCGTGGCCGGCACGAACGGCGAGACGATGGCCCTGACCCAGCGGGAGCGCACCCGCGCCATCCAGATCACCCTGGACCAGGTGGCCGGCAGAATCCCGGTGATGGCCGGCTGCATGGACACCAGCACCCGCCGCGTGATTGAGAACATCAAGGCGGCCCAGGACGTGGGACTGACCTGCGCGGCCGTCACCCCGGTCTTCTACGACCGCCACACCTCCCAGGATGAGACGGTCCGCCACTTTGAGCGGATCCTGCAGGAGACAGACATCCCCGAGCTCATCGTCTACAACATCCCGCCCTTCACCGGCC
>CALWOS010000089.1 GCA_944383185.1 uncultured Oscillospiraceae bacterium | reverse complement strand
GGGCTATTTCCTCCAGGCGGCGCTGTACGGCGGGACCTTTGTCAATCTGGTGGCGGGGATTGCCGCGGCCATGGCGGTGTTCAGCCATCTCTACAGCCCCCGGCATCTGAGCATGCTGGCAAGCCTTCCCATCCGCCGGGAGGGACTGTTCCTGAGCCAGTATCTGGCGGGGGGCGCCATGCTCCTGGGCGTGGATGTGCTGGTGTGCCTGATCTCCCTGCTGGTGGGGTTGGTTTCCGGCGTGCCCCTGGCGGGCGCGGCGGGCCAGTGGTTGGGCATTGTGGCGCTCCAGGGCGTGTTTTTCTTCAGCATGGCCTCCCTGGTGGCCCAGCTCACGGGGAGCCTGGTGATTTTGCCCCTGGCTTACGCGGCGCTGAATTTCGTGGTGGTAGCCCTGGAGGTGGTGTTCCGGGAGCTGTTGGGTCTCTTTGTCTTCGGCATGGGCGCTTGGAGCAGTTCCCCGATCCTGCTGTGGCTGAGCCCGGTGATAAAAATCCTCAGCGATTGCCGTGTGGACTTCCTCTACCAGGAGACCACCGACGCCCAGGGCGGCTGGCACAGCGTCACCGTAGGCGTGGATATGGTTGGCTGGGATGTTCTGGCCATCTATGCCGTGGCCGGCCTTCTGCTGGCGGCGCTGGCCCTGGTGCTCTACCGGAAGCGGCGGATGGAGGCCGCGGGGGACACCGTGGCCTGGCAGGTGCTCAAGCCGGTGTTCCTGGTGTGCATGGCCGTGGGCTGCGGCCTCCTGCTGGCGGCCCTGCTCAGCTCCCTCACCGGGATCTGGATGGCCTGGGCCCTGGCGCTCTTCACGGCCCTGGGGGCCTTTGTGGGCTGGTTCGCCGGGGAGATGCTGGTGAAAAAGAGCTTTCGGGTGTTCCGGCTCTGGGGCTTTGTGGGCTTTGCCGCAGTGGCGGTGTGCCTGGGCGGGCTGCTCCTGGCCTGGGACGCGGACGTTTTCGGCTATGAGCGCTATGTCCCCGACCCGGAGGACGTGGAACAGGTGACGGTCTACTGCGACGGCGTTGACGCCACGCTGCAGGAGGACGAGGGCGTGGCCCTCGCCGAGGCGCTGCACCAGGCGGTCCTGGAAAACCGCGCCCTGGCCCGGAAGGGCGTCTCCGCCTCCTGGACGGTGGAGGAGTGGGTGGAGGACAGCTATAGCCTCTCCGTTGAATTCCACTATGTGCTTCAGGACGGCGACCGCGTGTCCCGCAGCTATTACTTCCCCATGCTCCAGGAGGAGCAGGTGCTCCCGGAGGACAGCCTGGGCGGGATCGCCATGGCGCTTGTGAACTGCGATGAGGCCCGGGTGGCGCGGATGTCCTCGGAAATCCCCGTGGCGGCGGACACGGTGACCTATGCCTGCGTGGAGTACCGCCGGATGGAGGAGGATGACTGGATGACCGTCAACCTCAGCCCGGAGGAGGTGGTGGAGCTCTATGAGAGCTGCCTGCTGCCGGAGCTGGAGGAGGGCGTCCTGGGCCGGGTCTGGCTCTTTGGGGGAGAGGAATATGAACGTACCGTCACCCAGACGGAAGTGGCCATCGAGATGCGCCAGTACCCCAACGGCCGGGACAAGCGCCCGGTGGAGGAGAGCGTGCGCTTCGTGGTGAACCTGGAGGCGGAAAAGACCTGCGCCTGGCTGACAGAACACGGGATCCCGCTGAATACCCTGGAGGAATACTACGATTACTGGGATACCCAGGATGGTCAGGAGGACAGCTCCATGGCAACGTCATCCGACCTTCCCGCCACCGTAAGCGCGGCGCCATAATAAGCCAAGCAAAAAACTGCCCGGGTTTTGGCTTTTGCCAAAACCCGGGCAGTTTTTTGCCTTCAGCCCGCCGGCATATTCGGAGCTGCCGGAGGATGTGCCGCGGCCAGAAGTACGTCGATGGCCTCGGCGCAGGTGACGGCCTCCACGGCGTAATTGGCCAGGAGCATATTGAGGCCGAATTCATGCTCGCTCTGGGTAGTGGAGTCCACGCCGTCCTGGGCCACAAATACCCGGTAGCCCCGGTGGAAGGCCTCGATGGCCGTCTGGGCCACGCAGACATGGCTCCGCCAGCCGGTGAACAAAATGGTGTTTACATGGAGGCTGTCCAGCACCCGCTGGAGGTCCGAGTCCCGGAAACCGTCAAAGACGTTTTTCTTCACCACATAGTCCTCCGGCTCCGGAGCGATCTCCGGGATGATCTGGGCGCCCCAGGTGCCGGCCATGCAGTGGTCGCACCAGTGCTGGAGCTCCGGGTCGCCCCGCTGGTGTTCGTCGCAGACATAGACCACGGGGATGCCGGCCTCTCTGGCCTGAGCGAACAGCATCTTTAGACGGGGCAGAATGTTATAAATCCGCTTGCAGGGGAGCGCGCCCCCCTCGGTCATGTCGTTTTGCAGGTCAATGGTGACGATGGCGCAGTTGTGCACGGCGCGAACGGGCAGCGGGCTCCGGTCCGCGGGGTTCCGCCCCCGGAGGGCGGCCCGGAGGGTGTTGCAGATGCTGTTGTACTCCCGGAGCTGGGCCTCCATTCTGGTTAGCTGGCTGTTCATGGCGACGCGGACCTCCCCGGGGGAGGCGTCCAGGAGGGCGGCAATTTCCGGCAGGGAGAACTGCAAATCCCGGAAATAGCGGATCTGCCGCAGCCGGGCGATGTCGTCTTCGGAATAGATCCGGTAGCCGTTGGCCTCCCGGCTGGCCTGGGGCAGCAGGCCGATGCGCTCATAGTGACGGATGGCCTTGATGGTGAGCCCGGTGAGCTGGGCGGCGGTCTTGACGGTGCGCATAGGGCATCCCTCCCGTGGTATTCGGAGTTTCAGAAAGCCCCGTCGCGCCAGGGCGCGGCGGGGCTGCTGGGGAATGACCGTATGAGTTTAGAGCTTCTTGAGGACGGTTTCGCTGTCGGAAACCGCGCCAAAGTGGGTTTCGATATCCCACAGGGAAGACTCCTGCTCCCGGGGGCCGGTGGCCCGGACGCAGTCCCGGGGCACCACCACGCTGTAGCCC
>CALWOS010000088.1 GCA_944383185.1 uncultured Oscillospiraceae bacterium | reverse complement strand
AAGGTGAACAAGAGCCTGGTCCAGCTCCTGGAAAACACCGGGGGCAGGGCCATGGGCCTGTGCGGCCTGGATGGCCGCCTCATTGAGGCCCGGATGCGGGACGCCCGCCTGGGCTACGTGGGGGAGATTGTGAAGATCAATACCCAGCCCATTCTGGATGTGCTGGAAAAGGGTTATATCCCCGTGATTTCCACCGTCGCCGGGGATCGGGAGGGGAATGTCTACAACATCAACGCCGACACCGCTGCGGCCCAGATCGCCGGGGCCCTGAAGGCCGAGAGCCTGATCTCCATGACGGACATCGCCGGCATTCTCCGGGATAAGGATGACCCCAATAGCCTCATTTCCCGGATCAACGTCAGCGAGGCGCCTCAGCTCATGCGGGAAGGGGTCATCTCCGGGGGTATGATACCCAAGGTGGAGTGCTGCATCGAGGCCATCCGCCGGGGTGTCCACCGGGTGTTTATCATCGACGGGCGCGTCCCCCACGCCATCCTCATCGAGACCCTCACCGACGAGGGCATCGGCACCATGTTCATTTAACAGAAGGGGGCGAACCCATGGAAGACATCAAGACTTTGGACCAGACCTATGTGGCACACAGCTACGGCCGCTACCCCGTGACCCTGGTTCGGGGCAGAGGGGCGGAGGCTTGGGACGATGCGGGCAAGCATTACATCGACCTGGGCAGCGGTATCGCCGTGAACACCTTCGGCTTTGCCGACGCGGACTGGATTCAGGCGGTGACCGCCCAGCTCCAAGAGCTTCAGCATACCTCCAACCTATACTACACCGGCCCCTGCGCCAAGCTTGCCCGGCAGTTGTGCAAGCGCACCGGACTCAAGCGGGTTTTCTTCGGTAACTCCGGGGCAGAAGCCAACGAGGGCCTCATCAAAGCCGCCCGGCGCTGGGCCTTTCTGAAATACGGGGACGAGAGCCACAGCACCATCGTCACATTGGTCAACAGCTTCCATGGCCGCACCATCACCACCTTGTCCGCCACGGGCCAGGAGGCCTTCCACAGGGAGTTCGGCCCCTTTACGCCGGGCTTTGTCCATGCCCCGGTGGGGGACGCTGCCCGCCTCCGGGAGCTGACGGAAGAGCGGGGCTGCTGCGCCGTGCTGATCGAGCTGGTCCAGGGGGAGGGGGGGGTCATGGCCCTGCCCCGGGACTATGTGGAAGCCATCGCGGCTCTGTGTAAAGAAAAGGAGCTGCTGCTCCTGGTGGACGAGGTCCAAACGGGCAACGGCCGCACGGGCAGTCTCTACGCCTTCCAACAGTATGGCATCTCCCCGGACGGCGTCTCCACCGCCAAGGGCCTGGCCGGAGGCCTGCCCCTGGGCGCGGTGATGCTGGGGGAGCGGCTCCAGGACATCTTTGTCCCGGGGAGCCATGGCTCCACCTTCGGGGGCAACCCCGTGGCCTGTGCCGGGGCGCTGTGCAACTTGGCGCGCCTGGACGAAGCCTGCCTTGCCGGGGTCCGGGAGCGGAGCGGCTGGCTCCGGGCCGAACTGACCGGCGCGCCCGGCGTCAAGGCGGTCACCGGCCTGGGGCTCATGGTGGGCCTGGAGACGGAAAAGGCAGCCGGGGACGTGGTTCTGGCGTGCCTGAACCGGGGCGTCCTGGTTCTCACCGCCCATGACCGGGTGCGGCTGCTGCCGCCGCTGAACATCCCCATGCCTCTGCTCCAGGAGGCCGTGAAGATTTTGAAGGAGGTACTGGCACCATGAAACATCTGCTGAAGCTTGCCGACCTGAGCCAGGAGGAAATCACCGGGATCCTGAACCTGGCAGATCAGCTGAAATATGAAAAGCGCAACCGCATCCCCCATCACCGCCTGGAAGGCAAGACCCTGGGCATGATCTTCCAGAAGAGCTCTACCCGCACCCGGGTATCCTTCGAGGTGGGCATGTACGACCTGGGGGGCAGCGCCCTGTTCCTCAGCAGCCGGGATCTGCAGATTGGCCGGGGCGAGCCGGTGGAGGACACCGCCCGCGTCCTCAGCCGCTACCTGGACGGCATTATGATCCGCACCTTTGCCCAGCAGGAGGTGGAGGACCTGGCCCGCTACGGCTCCATCCCCATCATCAACGGCCTGACGGATTACTGCCACCCCTGCCAGGTCCTGGCGGACCTGATGACCATCCGGGAGCACCGGGGCGCCATCGCCGGGAACAAGCTGTGCTACATCGGCGACGGGAACAACATGGCCAACTCCCTGATCGTGGGCGGTATCACCATGGGTATGACCGTGGCCGTGGCCTGTCCCAAGGGCTATACGCCGGACAAGGAGATCATGGCCTGGGCGGAAAAGACAGGCCGCTTCCTGTGCACGGAGGACGTCTTGGCCGCCGCCGACGGGGCCGACGTGGTCTATACGGATGTGTGGGCCTCCATGGGCCAGGAGGGCGAGGCCCAGAAGCGCCAGGCCGTTTTTGCCGGAAAGTACCAGGTGAACGCCGCCGTCATGGATGCGGCCAAACCTGACGCCATGGTTCAGCACTGCCTTCCCGCCCACCGGGGGGAGGAGATTACAGCCGAGGTTCTGGAGGCACACGCCGCGGAAATCTTTGACGAGGCGGAAAACCGCCTCCATGCCCAGAAGGCCGTCATGGTTCTGTGTATGGAGAAGAATTGACGATTGGCAATTAATAATGGATAATGGAGACGCCGTGATTTCCGCGGCGTCTCCATTTGCCGCCCCCATATCGAGCAAGAGCTCTGGCGAAAGGTGCGGGGAAGGTTCGTTCGACAGTCAGTGAGAAGCCGTGAGCTTCAAACCGATCATACCCACCAGGAGCAGGCCTACAAAGAACAGCCTTGCCGGTGTGACAGGCTCCCGGAAAAATAGGATGCCCACAATGACGGCTCCCAGCGCGCCAATGCCGGTCCAGACGGCGTAGGCGGTTCCCAGAGGAAGGGTTTTCATCGCCTGGGACAGGAGCAGGAAGCTGGCGGCCAGGCCGGCCACCGTGAGCACGGAGTACCCCAGCCGGGAAAACCCCTCCGAGAGCTTCAGCGCCGTGGACCAGAGAACCTCCAGCGCACCTGCCGCAAACAATACCAACCATGCCATAGAAATTCCCTCCAAAAACAAAAATAGCGCCTTTTCTGTATCTGCTAAGGCCTGATGATACAGAAAAAACGCTTTTGCGCACTCGGCAGCGCGCAAGATTCGAAAAGAAGATAGCACAGAAGGCGCGGCTTTGTCAAGAGAAATTTGCCCGACCTTGCAGTTGGCCGGACAAACTGCTATACTGTTGTCATTCCGGGAATATCAGGAGTGCTGCAAATGGAAAAGACGAATGTGATGCGCCTGCTGGATCAGAAGAAGGTCCCCTATACTCCCCACAGCTATCCCCACGGAGACGGGCCGGTGGACGGCGTCACGGTGGCGAGGCTTTTGGGGCTCCCGCCGGAGCGGATTTATAAAACCCTGGTCACCGTGGGGGCCAAGGGCGGGAATTACGTGTTTGTGATCCCTGTGGAGGCGGAACTGGACCTGAAAAAAGCCGCCAGGGCCGTAGGGGAGAAGAGCATCGAAATGCTCCACCTCTCGAAGCTCCTGCCCCTTACGGGCTATGTCCGGGGCGGCTGCAGCCCGGTGGGGATGAAAAAGCGTTTTCCCACTGTGATCCACGAAGAGGCCCGGGCGCTGGAGACCATTGTGGTCAGCGCGGGAAAAATCGGCTTCCAGGTGGAGCTCTCGCCCCTGGCCCTTGCGGAACTCACCGGCGGGAGCTTTGCCGGCGTGGCAAAGTGATTGCACCCTGTTTCGAGCTGTGGTATACTCAAGCCCGGCGGCAAGGCTGCGCCGCCGGGCGGATTTTTTCCCGGAAGGAGACATATACATATGGAGAAATGGATCAAACTGGCCCTGGAGATGGGCTTTACGGAGGCCGCTCCCCTGGATCCGGCCGCGCTGCGGCCCCTGGAGAGCGTCCGGGCTTACTGCGCCGAGGAGAAATGCGGCTATTACGGCAAAAGCTGGGCCTGTCCGCCGGCCTGCGGCAGCCTGGAGGACTGCGCCGCCCGGGTGCACGCCTTTCCCAAGGGCGTTTTGCTGGTGACCCAGGCGCATCGGGAGGATGAGAGCAGCTTTGACGAGATCATCGCCGTCTCCCGCCGGCACAAGGCGCGGCACTATGCCTTCGCGGAGAAAATGCAGGCGGCCCTGCCCCGGGTCCTGGCCCTGGGTTCCGGAGGCTGCAGCCTGTGCGAGACGTGTACCTACCCGGACGCCCCCTGCCGCCATCCGGACCGGATGGTGTCCTCCCTGGAGGCCTGTGGGCTCCAGGTGGCGGATGTGTGCCGGGACTGCGGCATCGCGTACCACTACAGCGGCAAGACCATCACGCTTGCCAGTGCCTGCCTGTTTGAGGAGTAAGATATGGATCTGATCACAGCGCTGGAAGTTCTGTTTCTGGGATTGGTGGAGGGCGTCACCGAGTGGCTGCCCATCAGCAGCACGGGGCATATGCTCCTGGTGGATGAGTTTCTCCAGCTTCCCTATTCCCAGGATTTTAAAAGTATGTTTTTCGTGGTTATCCAGCTGGGCGCCATCCTGGCTGTGGTGGTGCTTTTCTGGGGGAAGCTCTTCCCCTTTGACCTGCGCCGGGACCACCCGCTGATGAAACGGGACGCCTGGCTCTTGTGGGCCAAGGTCCTGGTGGCCTGCCTGCCGGCTATTGTCGCGGGGCTCCCGCTGGATGACTGGCTGGAGGCGCACCTCCACACGCCTGTGGTCATTGCCGCCATGCTCATTCTCTATGGCGTCGCCTTTATCCTGGTGGAGCGCTGGAACCGGGGCAGGAAGCCGCGGATCGGCGCTGTGGAGGACCTGGGCTTTGGCACGGCCTTTGCCATCGGCATGTTCCAGGTGCTCTCCCTGATCCCCGGTACATCCCGGAGCGGCGCCACCATCGTGGGGGCATTGATCCTGGGCGTGAGCCGGACCGCGGCGGCGGAGTTCACCTTTTTTCTGGCGGTGCCCGTCATGTTTGGGGCCAGTGCGCTGAAGCTGGTGAAGTTCGGCTTTGCCTTCACTGGCGGGGAGCTGGCGGCCCTGATCCTGGGCGTGATCTCCGCCTTTGTGGTGTCCATGGCGGTGATCCGCTTCCTCATGGCCTTTGTCAAACGCCATGATTTCCAGGTCTTCGGCTGGTACCGCATTGTCCTGGGTGCGGTGGTGCTGGTATACTTCCTGGTTTTGACATGAAACACTCTGCCCGGACAGGGGGAATATAAAGTTGGAGCGCGGAGAAGATGTTCTCCGCGCTCCTTGCCTTTTTGCGAAAGGCAATTTACTTCATGGTGTTCTCGTAGGACTCGATCATCTTCTTGACCATCTGGCCGCCGATGGAGCCGGCCTCGCGGCTGCTCAGGTTGCCGTTGTAGCCCTGCTTCAGGTTGACGCCCACCTCGCTGGCGGCCTCCATCTTGAAGCGGTCCATGGCCTCGCGGGCGT
>CALWOS010000087.1 GCA_944383185.1 uncultured Oscillospiraceae bacterium | reverse complement strand
CCCTGGGTGTGGCGGGAGTTCTCCCGCCCGCCACTTCGGCCATGCTCCACAACCTTTCCACCCTGGGCATCAGCCTGCGCAGCATGGGCAAGCTGGCGCCGCGGGCGCGGCCCGCCAGGAGGGAGGGATCCCTAACTTTTGTTCAATAATGGCGTAATTCCGGTATTCTGGATAGGATAATTTACTCCTGTTTCACTATCCACCACGATGCTCCATGAAGTTCCCTGCGTATAAGTAATTTCAAAACGGTCGTCCTTTTAATTTATGTCTTTATTCGCAATACACTTCTTTAAAATTATCAGTCTGTCGAGAAACCCGGCCTAAGCTTGACGCATGGCCGGGTTTCTCGACAGACTGAGGCCGGGGCCTCAGTGACGAGGCCCCGGCCTTTTCCTGCCCTCCCGGCGCGCTTTGCCCGGGAAGGCTCAAGCCCGTTCCCAGAGAAGCAGGTTGCCCTCAAACCGGGCGGTGAGCCGGCCCGTATCCTTGAGCCAGGCCAGATAGGAACGGACCGTGCTGCCGATCAGGGCGTACTGCTCAAAGTTCATGGCCAGCCCGTAGACGGCGAAAAGCTTTTGCAATACGGCCTCAAAGCACAGGGGCTCCCGGCACAGGGCGAGAATCTGCTCCGCCACGGCATGGACCGCGCCGATGTTGTACTGGGCCAGCTCCGATATGTCCTCCGCCGCCTCCGCGTGGGCGGGAACAAACATCCGGGCCCGGAGCGATTTCACCATCTCCAGGGTCTCCAGATAGCGGCCCACGTCGTAGAGGAAACCGATGCGGTATTTGTCCAGGGTCTCCCGGCTGGAAAGGCAATCGGCCAGATAGACTATGTCGTCCGGCGTGCGGTAACCCACCATGTGGAAGAAATGCCCCGGCAGCGGGATGGCGGAAAAGCCCTCCGGCAGCGCCGCTTCGGTGAGGGGCTCCGCGCCGCTCTCCTGGGCCAGGAGAAACTTGTGCCGAAGCTCCCGTGGGGGATAGCCGCCGTACAGGAAAGACGGCTCCAGCACCGGATACCGGGTAAAGGCGCACTCGATCCCTGGGGCGAAGATCCGGCAGCCGGTCTGGTTCTGGAGATATTTGTTCCCGCCGATGTGGTCGGCGTTGGAGTGGGTGTTGTAAATGGCGGAAAGGCGCCAGCCTCTGGCGTCCAGGATCTGCCGGATCTTCCGCCCGGCGTCCTTGTCGTTCCCGCTGTCAATGAGGCAGACCGCCCCGTCCCCCAGCTCCACCAGGCCGATCTTGGCCGGGCTCTGGATATAATAGCTCCGTGGGGCAAGCTGGATCAGCTCATACATGGCATTTTCCTCCCTGCGCGTCCGTTCTTCCGGAATCGCCGCCATTATAGCCCATCCCGGGAAGCTTTGCAAGCTGGGACATCCCAGGAGATTTGGAATTTAGAAACATTTAGTTTTTCCGATCTCTTTTCCTGCGGGGAGAAATGTACGCTCTTTCTTGACCCGGTGTTTTCAAAGTGGTATAATAATTCGAATTATAATGGTATATATCTGCGCTCCGGCGCGCTGCGGCGGAGATAAAAGGCGGGGTAAGGCGCATGTGGCTTGCGGACAAGTGGACAGATTACGCCCTCCTGGACTGCTCCCGGGGGGAGCGGCTGGAGCGCTGGGGCGACCAGATCCTGGTGCGCCCGGATCCCCAGGCCATCTGGGATACCCCCCGCACAGACCCCCGCTGGAAGCGCTATGCCGCCCGCTACCACCGGAGCGACCGGGGCGGCGGGAGCTGGGAGAAGCGGAAACTGCCGGAATCCTGGGCCATCCGCTACGGGGAGCTGAAATTCCTGGTGCGGCCCATGAATTTCAAGCATACGGGCATTTTCCCGGAACAGGCGGCCAACTGGGACTGGGCTATGGAGAAGATCCGCGCCGCCGGGCGGCCCGTCCAGGTGCTCAACCTCTTTGCTTACACCGGCGCGGCCACCGTGGCCGCGGCCAAGGCGGGGGCCAGCGTCTGCCATGTGGACGCGGCCAGGGGCATGGTGGCCTGGGCAAAGGAAAATGCCGCCGCCTGCGGCGTGCTGGAAAGGCCCATCCGCTGGATTGTGGATGACTGTGCCAAGTTTGTGGAGCGGGAGATCCGCCGGGGCCGGCGCTATGACGCCATCATTATGGACCCGCCCAGCTATGGCCGCGGCCCCTCCGGGGAGGTCTGGAAGCTGGAGGACAACCTCTGGCCTTTTGTGGAACTGTGCGCCCGTGTGCTGTCGGACAATCCCCTTTTCGTCCTCATCAATACCTACACCACCGGCCTTTCCCCGGCCAGCCTCACCTATATCGCCCAGAGCGTTTTTACCCGCCGTTTCGGCGGCCGGGCGGAGAGCCAGGAGCTGGGCCTGCCGGTGGAGGCCAGCGGCCTTGCCCTGCCCTGCGGGGCCAGCTGCCGTTGGGAAAAATAGCGGAAAACGACCTGCGCCGGAAAGCGCAGACGCGAGCGAGGCTTTTTTGGAATGAACGACGCTTTCATCCGTTTGGAACAAGTGCATTACCACTATCCTGATGCGCCGGCGGAGGCCCTCCGGGGGGTGGATCTGGAAATCGCCCGGGGGAGCTTTGTGGCGGTGCTGGGACACAACGGCTCCGGGAAAAGCACCCTGGCCAAGCACCTGAACGCCATTCTCCTGCCTACCGCGGGCCGGGTACTGGTGAACGGCCGTGACACCGCCGACGAGGACGGGCTTTTGGAACTCCGGCGCACTGTGGGCATGGTGTTCCAGAACCCGGACAACCAGATGGTGGCCAACGTGGTGGAGGATGACGTGGCCTTCGCCCCGGAGAACCTGGGTGTGCCCCCAGCGGAGATCCGCCGGCGGGTGGACGCGGCGCTGGAGCAGGTGGGCATGTACGCATTCCGCCTCCACGCCCCTCACATGCTCTCCGGCGGACAGAAGCAGCGCGTGGCCATTGCCGGGGTCATTGCCATGGAGCCCCAGTGCATCGTCCTGGACGAGCCCACGGCCATGCTGGACCCCGCCGGACGGCGGGAGGTCCTTGCGGCCATGGAGAAGCTCCGGCGCACGGGCATCACCATTGTACTCATCACCCACCACATGGATGAGGTGGTGGATGCCGACCGCCTGATCGTCATGTCCCAGGGGCGTATCCTGGCCGACGGGAAGCCGCCCCAGGTTTTCTCCCAGGTGGAGGAGCTCAAGGCCCACGCCCTGAGCGTCCCGGCCACCACGGAACTGCTGTACCGCCTCAATCACAGAGGCTTTTCCCTCCCTTTGGGCGCCCTGTCCGTGGACGCGTGCGCCGACGCCATTGCCGCGGCCCTGGGCCGGGGCAGCCGGGATACCGCCCGGTAAGCTCAGAAGTTTAAGGATAGATCGCCTATGTCAGAGATCCGCGTCTCCGCCCTGCGCTATGTATACGGCCAGGGCACGCCATTTGAAAAGATAGCCATCGACGACGTGAACGTCACCATCCCCTCCGGACAGTTTGTGGGGATCATCGGCCACACCGGGTCGGGGAAGAGCACTTTTATCCAGCACCTGAACGGCCTGCTGCGCCCCCATGGCGGGACCGTCTGCCTGGACGGGGCGGATATCTTCCGTTCCAAGGAGGCAACCCTGGCCGCCCGGTTCCAGGTGGGGCTGGTGTTTCAGTATCCGGAGTACCAGCTTTTTGAGGAGACCTGTGCCAAGGATATCGCTTTCGGCCCCGGGAACATGGGACTTCCGCCGGAGGAGATCCACAACCGGGTCCTGGAGGCCGCACATTTTGCCGGCGTGCCGGAGGAGGCCCTGGACCAGTCACCCCTGGACCTCTCCGGGGGACAGAAACGCCGCGTGGCCATTGCCGGCGTGATCGCGATGCGGCCCGGCGTACTGGTGCTGGACGAGCCCACGGCAGGCCTGGATCCCGCGGGCAGGCAGAGCATTTTGCGCAACATCCGGGATTACCACGCCGCAACAGGCGCCACCGTGATCCTGGTGACCCACGATATGGACGAAATTGCCCGTCTGGCGGACCGGCTGCTGGTTTTTTCCCAGGGCAAACTGGTGATGGACGGCACCCCGGGCGAGGTCTTTTCCCGGGATGAGGCCCTCACGGCGCTGCACCTGGCGGTTCCCAGCGCCACGGCCATCGCCGGCGCCCTGCGGCGCCGGGGCGTGCCTCTGCCGGAGGGGATCTTCACCCTGGAGCAGCTGGAGGCAGCCATCCTGACGTGCAGGAGGGAGGGCGCCCCATGCTGAAGGATATCACCCTGGGCCAGTACTTCCCCGGGAACACCATTGTCCACCGCCTGGACCCCCGGACGAAACTTCTGCTGACCCTTCTTTATATTGTCACCCTCTTTGTGGCGAACGAGGCGCCGGCATCTTACCTGGTGCTGCTCGCGGCCCTGGGGGGCATGATCGCCCTGAGCCGCATTCCCCCCCGGACCATGCTCCGGGGCCTCAAACCCCTGGTGATCATCATTGCCTTTACGGCGGTGTTGAACATTTTTTACACCCCCGGCACGCCCATTTTCACCCTGGGCTTCCTCCACCCCACCTGGGAGGGGCTGGCCCATGCGGCATTTATGATGCTTCGCATCCTTATGTTGGTGTGCGGCACCTTCCTTTTGACGTATACCACCAGCCCCATCGCCTTGACCGATGGGCTGGAGCAGATGCTGTCCCCCCTGAAGAAGGTCCGCTTCCCGGTCCATGAGCTCTCGATGATCATGAGCATCGCCCTGCGCTTCATCCCCATCCTGGTGGAGGAGACGGACAAGATCATGTCTGCCCAGAAGGCCCGGGGCGCCGACTTTGAGACCGGCGGCCTGCTCAAGCGGGCCAGGGCCATGGTGCCGCTGCTGGTGCCCCTTTTCGTCAGCGCCTTCCGCCGGGCGGACGAGCTGGCCGTCGCCATGGAGTGCCGCTGCTATCATGGGGGCGAGGGCCGCACCCGGCTCAAGCAGCTCCACATGTCCGGGCGGGACGCCGGCGCTTTCCTCGCGGGGGCGGCGCTTCTGGCGGGGCTCATCGCGCTGCGGAGGCTGGGGCTATGAAAAACATCGCCCTGCGCCTGCGCTATGACGGCTCCGCCTACCACGGCTGGCAGGTCCAGAAGACCCTGCCCACCGTGGCGGAGACCCTGGAGACGGCCCTGGGCCGGGTCTGCGGCGGGAGCGTGAAGCTCACCGGCTGCGGCCGGACCGACGCGGGGGTCCACGCGCTGCGCTACTGCGCCAATTTCCGCACGGACAGCCGCATCCCCCTGGACCGGCTGCCTTTGGCGGCAAACGCCCTGCTCCCCGCCGACATTGCCGTGGAGGCCGCGTGCGAGGTGGAGCCGGATTTCAACGCCGTTCTCTCCTGTAAAAAAAAGGAGTATATCTACCGCATCCACAACGCCCGGATCCGGGATCCCTTCTGGGAAAAGCGGGTGTGCTTCTACCCCGCGCCCCTGGACGCGGAAACCATGGCCGCGGCGGGCCGGGCCTTTGAGGGGACGCAGGATTTCGCCGCCGTGCGCAGCGTGGGCACCGAGACCCGCACCACCGTGCGCACGGTGTACTGGTGCCGGGCCCGGCGGGAGGGCGACCTCATTACCGTGGCCGTGTGCGCCGACGGGTTTTTGTACAACATGGTCCGGGCCATTGTGGGAACTATGGTCTACGCCTCCCACGGCAAGCTTTGCCCAGAGGACATCCCCGCCCTGCTCCGGACCCGGGACCGGCGTCTCACCGGCCCTACCATGCCCCCCCAGGGGCTCTACCTGAACCGCCTGTGGTATGACGGCCCCGCCGGGGCGCTGATGCACCCCGGAGAGGAAGAAACACCCCCTAGGCAAATGAAGCGAAATATGCTATAATATATTTTCCAACCGCCTGAGCTGTCCCAGGATCGCCGGATTCCGGCAGGGAACACAGCCAGCTTTTCAAGCCGAACATGGACCTCGCCCCAGCGGGGTGCAGGAGTTGCCAATGGACAAGGAACACCCCAAAACCAAACGCCGGCGCCGCCGGCTCCCCCCCGCCAAAATCGCCGCGGCGCTGGTGCTGCTGGCGGTGTGCGCCGGGCTGCTGTATGCCTATCTCCACCCAGACAGCCTGCGCGCCCTCCAGCGGAGGGAGGGAGGACAGGACCTCTTTACATATGAGGCCGGCAGCGGCCAGACTTTCGCTGTGGCGGGGAACGCCCTGGCTGTGGCCTCGTCCACGGGTATCCAGCTCATCGACGCGGACGGCGAGACCATCCTGCGGAAGATCTTTTCCATGGACGAGCCCGCCGTGGCCGCCTGTGGAGACCGGGCCGTGTTCTACGATGTGGGCGGCACGACCCTCCGGGTGGCGGAGCTGGACGGGAGTTATACCACACTGGACACGGACGCGGCCATCCTCTCCGTCACCCTCAACGGGGAGGGGTATATGGCTGTGTCCACGGAGGAAACGGGCTACAAGGGCCTGGTAACCATCTATGACCCCCAGATGGAGGCCGTTTACCGCTGGCACTCCGGGGAGGGCTACCTCCTGAAAGCGGAAGTCAGCCCAGACAGCGCGGGTTTTGCGGCCCTGACGCTGGCCTCCACCGGAGGGCGGATACAGTTCTTCTCCCTGGGGGAGGAAGAACCTCTGAGCACTTACGAAGCGGCGGACACGCTGCTGCTGGACATGAAATACTGCGGAGACCGGGTCTGTGCCCTGAGCGAAACGGGAATGCTGTTCCTGGATGATGACGGCGCCCTGGCCGGGAGCTTTGACTTCGGCGGGGAGAGCCTGGTGGACTACCATCTGGGCACCGGAAACTTTGCCGCAGTTTGCCTTTCGGAGTACCGTGCCGGCGGCATCTGCCGCATGGTGACGCTGGACGGCAGGGGTAATGTGCTTGCCCAGCAGGAGATCCGCCAGGATCTGGTGGGTCTGGACATACGGGACCGGCAGCTCCTGCTCCAGTATTCCGATACCCTGGAGCTCTATGACCGCCGCCTCTCGCTCCGGGGGACGGCCAGCGGGGTCCTGGGCATCCAGCGTGCCCTGCTGCGGGACCGGGGGGACGCGCTGCTCCTGCGGGCCTACAGCGCGGAGCTTTGTCAATTCTGAGCCTGATGCAGCAGGCCGGACATATAAGACATATAGAGAACAGCGAGGTTGGGAAACCATGAAACTCATTTTGGACCTGGTACTCATTGCCATCATCGCCCTTTGCGCATGGAGCGGCTATAAAAAGGGCATCATCATGGGGATTGGGGGCATCGTGGTGATCCTGGTGTCCATTTACGGCGCCAGTCTCCTGAGCAACACCTTTTCCCACGATGTCATCCCCGCTCTGCGGCCCTTTGTCAGCGGTTACACCGGCACCATCATCAACGAGGAGGATACCGGCGTCCTGGCGCAGATGGGCTGGGAGGACAGCACCTTCTCCCTGGACGACCTCCTCTCCCAGAACCCGGAACAGCGGGTCACCTTTGCCAAGAGCATCTACTCCCGTCTGGGCGTGTTTGACGACACGGCCCAGGGGATGGCGGAAGAGGCCGTGGCCTACTCTGAGGAAAACGAAGTGGGCATGACCGACGCTGTGGTGGAGACGCTGTGCAACCGCATTGTCTATGTGGGGGGCTTCCTGTTGTTTTTCCTGATGCTGCTCATCGCCTTCACTGTTGCGGGGAATTTCCTGAATTTCAGCTACAAGCTCCCCGCCTTTGAACTGGCCAATGATATTGGCGGCGTCATTCTGGGCGTGGTCACCGGCATACTATTTTGTTGTGTGGTGGGCTGGCTGCTCCATTACACCGGCCTCATCCTGAGCGAGGAGGCCGTGAACGGTACGCTCCTGGCCCGGCTGTTCTCGAATATTACGTTTCTTCCCGCCATGGTAAACGGCTGAACGCCGTTTCCAGGGAGCCGCAACGCGCGCTGCCGCGGGCGGCATATCACAAGGAGTCTGATCGCATGCAACCTACCATTTGCTCCCGCTGCAAGAAAAATGTGGCGGTCATCTTCATCACCAAGATTGAAAACGGCGTTACCCGACAGGAGGGCCTGTGCCTGAAGTGCGCCCGGGAACTCCACATCAAGCCCGTGGACGACATCATCAACAAGATGGGCCTCAACGACGAGGATTTGGATAACCTCTCCAGCGAGATCATGGATACCCTCAACGGCGTCATGGGAGGGGAAGAGGGCCTGATGGCTGTGGAAAACAGCGCCGACGACACGGATGAAGACGGCAAAACCGCCACTTTTCCCTTCCTTAACCGCCTGTTCGGGGCCCAGAACGGCCCGGCTGGGGACGGCGCCGCCCCCTCCGGGAACGAGAGCGCGCCGCCCCGGCAGCAGAAGGAGCCTCCCCGGGGCGCCAAGCGCAAGTTTCTGGACAGCTACTGCATCAACCTCACCAACCGGGCACGGGAGGGAAAGCTGGATCAGATGGTGGGACGGCACGACGAGCTGGAACGGGTCATCCAGATCCTCAACCGCCGCCAGAAGAACAATCCCTGCCTCATCGGCGAGCCCGGCGTGGACAAAACCGCCATCGCCGAAGGCCTGGCCCAGCGCATCGCCAGCGGCGATGTGCCTTACAAGCTCCGGGGAAAGGAGGTCCATCTTCTGGATCTCACTGCCCTGGTGGCCGGCACCCAGTTCCGGGGCCAGTTTGAAAGCCGGATGAAGGGCCTCATCGAGGAGATCCGCAAACAGGGCAACATCATCCTGGTCATTGACGAGGTCCACAACATCGTGGGCGCCGGAGACGCAGAGGGCAGCATGAACGCCGCCAACATCCTCAAGCCCGCTCTGAGCCGGGGGGAGATCCAGGTCATCGGCGCCACCACGTTCACGGAGTACCGCAAGCACATCGAAAAGGACGCCGCCCTGGAGCGCCGCTTCCAGCCCGTCACCGTGGCGGAGCCCTCCATAGATGACAGCGTGGCCATCCTCCGGGGCATTGCCCACTACTACGAGGACTTCCACCAGGTGACCATCCCGCCGGAGATGTGCCGCCAAGCGGTGGTGCTCTCGGAGCGGTATATCACGGACCGCTACCTTCCCGACAAGGCCATCGACCTCATTGACGAGGCCTGCTCCGATGTGAACCTGAAAAACAAGGGCCTCGCTAGGGTGGAGGAGATCACCAAGGAGCTGGCGGACCTGGACAAGGAGCAGGAGCTGCTCCTGACCGACACCCAGAATGAGGATTTCGAGCGGTTGGCGGAGATCCGCAGCCGGAGCCTCCAACTCAGCGACGAGAGGACGAAGCTTCAAAACCAATCCCGCCCCGTGCTCACCACGGAGAATCTGGCCCGGGTCATCGAGCTGTGGACCAAAATCCCCGCCAGCAGCATCCGGGAGGACGAGTTCCAGCGCCTTTCCGGCCTTGCGGGCCGGCTCAAGGCCCACATCGTGGGCCAGGACGAGGCGGTGGACACCGTGTGCGCCGCCATCAAGCGCAACCGGGTGGGCCTCTCTCCCAAGCGCAAGCCCAGCAGCTTCATTTTTGTGGGCAGCACCGGCGTGGGCAAAACGGAGCTGGTCAAACAGCTGGCCATGGACCTTTTCGACAGCCCCGAATGCCTTATCCGCTTGGACATGTCGGAGTTCATGGAAAAACATTCCGTCTCCCGGATCATCGGATCGCCTCCGGGCTACGTGGGCTATGACGAGGCGGGCCAGCTCACCGAGAAAATCCGCCGCAAACCCTACAGCGTGGTCCTCTTCGACGAAATTGAAAAGGCCCACCCCGATGTGCTCAACGTCCTGCTCCAGATCCTGGACGACGGGCGCATCACCGACGCCCAGGGGCGCACGGTGAATTTTGAAAACACCATCATCGTCATGACCACCAACGCCGGCAGCGACCGGAAGACCGGCAGCGTGGGCTTTGGCCACACCCTCACCGAGCAGGGCAGGGAAAAGGCCATGAAGGCCCTGAACGACTTCCTCCGGCCGGAGTTTATCAACCGGGTGGACGAGATTGTGTGCTTCAACCGCCTGACAGAGGAGAACTTCAAGGGCATCGCCCGGCTCATGCTGGAGGAGCTCAAGGGCCTTATGGCCGAGAAGGGTATGGACTTCCAGTACGACGAGAGCGTGGTGGATTACCTTACCGAAAAGAGCTACTCCGTCACCTTCGGCGCCCGGAACCTCCGGCGGCAGATCCAGAAGGACCTGGAGGATCCCATCGCCGCCGAGCTGGTGGACCAGCTCCACGGCCTCGCGTCCAAGGTGGGCGCCACCGCCAAGGACGGCAAGATCCAGATCCTGGCTGTCTGAATTCCCCATTTCAAAAAAGCGCCCCCGTATCCGGATGCTTCCGGATACGGGGGCGTTGCCGTCTCTGTGATTGCACGGGAGGCGCCGCTTTTAAGATACCCCATAGCGCCGGGCGATGCGCTCCAGCTCCTCCGGCCCGGCGGCGCGGATCTCCGCCTCGTCCAGGAGCATAGCCCCCAGGCCGGAGAAGCCGCCGGCGTAAACCTCCTCCAGCAGCCGCTGGCGCAGGGCTTCCACTTCCCGGTTTTCCTCCATGGCGTTTTCCTCCTTTCTCCCTCTGTCATGCCCGCACCAGGGCATAGAGGCGCATGTCCCGGACCACGCCGTTTTTCACCGCGTTTTTCCGCAGGACGCCCTCGCAGGCAAAGCCCGCCTTCTCCAGTACCCGGCAAGAGGCGGCGTTTTCCGCAAAGGGTACGGCGAAAATGCGCAGCAGGTCCGTCTCCCGGAACAGGCGGCCGCAGAGCGCTTTCACCGCCTGGGTGGCCAGACCCCGGCCCCACCAGGGCTCCGCCACATAGTATCCCAGCTCCCCGGTGCGGAAATGGATATTCCCCTGGCGGGATACGCTGATGCTCCCCACAGCCCGGCCCTCCGCCGTGATGGCGCAGGCCCAGGTGCTTTCCGGGCCGGCAGCCTCCATAGCGGCGATGTAGGCTGCCGCGTCGGCGGGGGTATAGGGGTAGGGCAGGCCGTCCCGGAGATTGTCCAGAACCTTCCGGTTGTTCAGCGCCGCGGCCAGATCCGCGGCGTCCTCTTTCCGCCAGGGACGCAGAATCCCCTCCATGGCGTTTCCCTCCTGTCTGACGCCGGAAAGCGGCGCGGTTTTCCCCAGTATACCATGTCCCCCGAAATGCCGCCACACTTTTATATGATTTATGTGGGGGAGCGCATCACGAAGAAGCCAAGGAAGCCCCCACGGGGGGCCTCCTTGGCTTTTCCCTATGCCCGTTTCCGCCAGCCCAGAAGTAGGGCGGAGTTTACGATCACCAGCACGGAGCCGGCGTTGTGGACCAGAGCCCCCACCACCGGGCTGAGCACCCCCGTAATGGCCAGGGCGATGGCCAGGAAGTTGAGCGCCATGGAAAAACTCAAATTTACCTGGATGGTGGTCATCATCCGCCGTGCCAGGGCCACCAGGTGAGGCAGCTCCTTCACCTCGTCGTCCACCAGGACGATATCCGCCGCGTCCACGGCGATGTCGCTGCCCACGCCTCCCATGGCGATGCCCACCCGGGCCCGTTTCAGGGCCGGGGCGTCGTTGATGCCGTCGCCGATCATGCACACGTCCCGGCCCTGGCTCTGGACCGCGTCGATGTAGGCCAGTTTATCCTCCGGGAGGCAGCCCGCCCGGTATTCCCGGATGCCCAGTTTCCCGGCAATGGCCCCAGCGGCGCTCTGGTGATCCCCGGTGAGAAGCACGGGCTCTACCCCCAGGGCCCGGAGGCGCGCCACCATGTCTGCGCTCTCTGCGCGAAGGGTGTCGGAAAGGGCGATGTACCCGGCAAAGGCGCCGTCCAGGGCCACATAGGTGAGGGTGCAGCCCTCCCGGAGCCGGGCCTCCACCTCCGGGGGCGGGGTGAAATCCACGTCCTGGCTTTGGAGAAGCTCCGCCTTCCCCGCCAGGACATGCCGCCCCTCCACCCGGGCGGAGACGCCCAGGCCCGGGAGCATCCGGAAGTCTTCCGCTGGCGGAACTTCCGCCCCACCGGCGCAGGAGCGGAGGATGGCCTTGCCCAACGGGTGCTCGGAAAACCTCTCCGCCCCCGCCGCCAGGCGGAGAAGCCCGGCTTCATCCAGCTCCGGCAGGGCGCTTTTTACCTCCACCACTTCCGGCGTGCCCCGGGTGAGGGTACCGGTTTTGTCAAAGGCGAGGACCTGCACCCGGGCCAGACGCTCCAGGGCGTCCCCCTCCCGGACCAGGAGGCCGTGCCGGGTGGCGTTGCCGATGGCCGCCATGATGGCTGTGGGCGTGGCCAGGACCAGGGCGCAGGGGCAGAACACCACCAATATGGTGACAGCCCGGATGATCTCTCCAGTAACGGCCCAGGTGAGGGCCGCGGCGACGAGGGCGATGACCACGATCCAGGTGGCCCAGCGGTCTGCCAGGCCGACGATTTTTGCCTTGCCCGCGTCGGCGGACTGGACCAGGCGGATGAGGCGCTGGATAGAGCTGTCCTCTCCTACCTTCACCGCCTCCATCTCAAAGGCGCCGAACTGGTTCACCGTCCCCGAGGATACGGCGTCCCCCGGCCCTTTGTCCACAGGGAGGGATTCCCCGGTCATCACCGCCTGGTTGATGGAAGTCCGCCCGGCGGTGATGGTCCCGTCCACGGGTATGGTCTCCCCGGGGAGGACCCGGAGAACATCTCCCACCTGGACCTCCTGGGCGGGAATGACGGCCTCCCGCCCATCCCGGAGGACCCGGGCCGTCTGGGGCGTGAGATGGACCAGCTTTTCGATACCCGCCCGGGCTTTGGCCACGGTGAGTTCCTCCAGCAGCGCGCCGAGCTGCATGATGAAGGCCACCTCCCCGGCGGCAAAAGTCTCCCCGATACACAGCGAGGCGATCAGCGCCAGGGAGACCAGCACGTCCGCCTTGATGTCGAAGGCCGTGACCAGGCCGATGACCGCCTCCAGCACGATGGGTACCCCGCAGAGGATGACGGCCACCCAGGCCAGGTCAAAGGGCAGCGGCTGCACCCCCAGCAGACTGCCTCCCACCGCCGCGCCGGAGAGCACCAGGAGCACAATGTCCTTCCGTATGCCCCCCAGCTCCAGAAACCGCTCCAGCTTCTCCGTCCAGGCCATGACAATCCGCTCCTTTTTTGTAATTTATACCCCTACTGGTATATTGGCATTATACCTATAGGGGTATAGGATGTCAAGCCAAAAGCAAAAAAATACCCCTCCCCCTGTCCAGCTCGGGACAGGGGGAGGGGCAGCCGGCGGCCCGGCGCTTCTGCAGCGCCGGGCCGGAAGGATACTATATGGGATTTTCAAGAAGGGCGGCGCCCTTACTTTCCGGCGGGCCTCAGCTCATGTTGGAAAAGCGCTCCACAGCCTTGGTGAAGCTCTCGATGGTCTTGTCCGGGTCCCCGTGCTGAATGCCGTCCAGGACACAGTGCTTGATGTGCCCTTCCAAAACCACCTTGCCGCAGCCGTGGAGGGCGGACTTGGCCGCGTTGATCTGAGCCAGCACGTCCTCGCAGGGGACGTCCTCGTCCACCATCCGGTCAATGGCTTGGACCTGGCCGATGATTTTTTTCAGGCGGCGGTGCAGGTTCTCCGCGTCCATGCATTGCTTCATGTTCGGCGTCTCCTTCCTGAGATTTGCCTCTATTATACCCGCTGGCGGCGCCTCCTGTCAATTGCCGGCGGGAGAGCGGACACCCTCCGCTGCTCCGGCGCCGGAGCTTTCCGGGCCCTTGACGACCACGTTTTCCTCTCCCAAGAGCTCCCGGAGCTCGGCGATGAGGGCACGGTGGGCGACGCAGGGGGCGGCGGCCCGTTTTTTGCTGTCGGCGAAGTATAGGATGAGCCGGTCCTCCCCCGGAAACATCTGCAAGATGAGCTCGATCCGGGCAAGGGCCGGATGGTTCCGGGAGGGGAGCCGGGCGTAGATTTTGCGGGGGCCGCCGCTCCGGGATCCGGCTGTGGGGGAGGGGAGGGCGTCCAGATCCGAGAGGGGGCGGAAGTTTTCCGCCATGAGCTGGGGCTCCTTTTCATCCCGGAGGGAGATGCGTCCACGGACCAGGAGGGGAGCGTTTTCCTTTACGTAGGCCCCGCCGTCATCCAGGGCCCGCTGGAACGCCAGGATCTCTATGGCCCCGGTGGCGTCCTCCAGGGTCACATAGGCCATGAGGGTGTGGTTTTTCGTGGTTCGGGTCTTGCTGGCGCTGACCACGCCGGCCACCGTCACATACTGCCCGTCCCGGAACTCCTGGGGCCCGTCATCCCGGGAAAAGTCCCCCAGAATGCGCCCCAGGGCCACGGCGCCGGCCAAGCGGGCCGCGTCGGCGTACTCGTCCATGGGATGGCCGGAAAGATAAAGCCCTGTGGTTTCCTTTTCCATGGCCATGCGCTCCTGCGGGGAGAATTCCTCCACGTCCGGCAGCTTCAAGTTTTGCTCTGGAGCGTCATCCCCGGCGTCCATGTCGAACAGGCCCATCTGCCCTTCCACATTCCGGCGGGACTCGGCGGCCACGCCCTCAATGACGCTCTCGCTCACCAGAAGCAGGGCCCGGCGCTTGAATCCCAGGCTGTCAAAGGCTCCGGCCCGGATCAGGTTCTCCACCGCCCGGCGGTTCAAATCCTTTCCGTACATCCGGCGGCAGAACTCGTCGAAGGCCGTGAAGGGGCCGTTTGCCTTCCGGTCCTCCATGAGGGCTTGGATGAAACCCCGGCCGATGCCTTTGATGGCCACCAGGCCGAAGCGGATGTGCTCCCCCACCACGGTGAAGTCCGCATCGGACTCGTTCACATCCGGGGGCAGCAGGCGGATACCCAGGTCCCTGCACTCGGCGATGTACTCGGCTACCTTGGCGCTGTTGTCCAGGACGCTGGTGAGGAGGGCGGCCATGTACTCCCTGGGGTAGTGGGCCTTCATATAGGCGGTGCGGTAGCACACAAAGGCGTAGCACACCGCGTGGGCTTTGTTGAAGGCGTAGTTGGCGAAGTCCAGGATCTCGTCGTAGATGGCCTCTGCCACCGCCGCGGGGACGCCGCGGACCACAGCGCCGGGGATGTCCCGCTCCGGGTCCCCCCGGACGAAGGCGATGCGCTCGGCGTCGATGACGGCGTGCTTTTTCTTGCTCATGGCCCGGCGGATCATGTCCGCCTGGCCCAGGGAAAAGCCCGCCAGGCGGCGGAAGATCTCGATGACCTGCTCCTGGTAGACGATGCAGCCGTAGGTCACCTCCAGGATGGGCTCCAGGAGGGGGTGCTTGTAGGTGATTCTGCCGGGGTTATTTTTGCACTCGATGAAGCGGGGGATGGAGTCCATGGGCCCGGGGCGGTACAGGGCGATGATGGCGGTGATGTCCTCGATGCTCCGGGGCTTGAGTCCGGTGCACACCCCGGTGATCCCCGTGCTCTCCAGCTGGAACACGCCGGAGGTCTTGCCGGCGGTGAGCATGTCGAAAACCTTGGGGTCGTCCTCGGGAATGTCCTCCACCCGGAAGCCCGGCTCCCGCCGGCGCACCAGCCGGGCCGCGTCCTCCAGCACCGTCAGGTTCCGGAGGCCCAGGAAATCCATTTTCAGCAGCCCCAGCTCTTCCAGGGTGGTCATGGGGTACTGGCAGACCACGCTCTCGTCGTTTTTTGCCAGGGGCACATATTCATAGAGGGGTTTTTCCGTGATCACCACGCCTGCGGCGTGGGTGGAGGCGTGGCGGGGAACCCCCTCCAGGGCCCGGGCCGTGTCGATGAGGGCGTGGAGCCGGGGGTCATTGTCGTAAAACTCCTTCAGGGGCTTGCTCAGGCGCAGCGCCTCGTCCAGGCGGATATTCTGTCCCGGGGCCATGGGCACCTGCTTGGCCACGGCGTCCGTTTCCCCATAACTCACGTTCATGGCCCGGCCCACGTCCCGGATGGAGTTCCGGGCGGCCATGGTGCCGAAGGTGACGATTTGGGCCACATGGTCGGAGCCGTATTTTTGGTTTACATAATCAATAACCTCTCCCCGGCGGTTCACGCAGAAATCGATGTCGATATCCGGCATGCTCACCCGCTCGGGGTTCAGAAAGCGCTCAAAGTAAAGGCTGTATTTCACCGGGTCCACGTCGGTGATCCCCAGGCAGTAGCTCACCAGGGAACCCGCGGCGCTGCCCCGGCCGGGGCCAACGGGGATGCCCTGGCCCTTGGCGTAGGCGATGAAATCCCAGACGATGAGGAAATAGTCCACAAAGCCCATGCCGGAGATGGTGTCCAGCTCGAACGCCAGCTGCCGGCGGATTTTCTCATCCCCATCCCCGTAGCGCCGGGCAAAGCCCTCCCAGCAAAGGCGCTTGAGATAGCTGAGGCTGTCCGTCTCCCCCTCCGGAAGGGGGTAGCGGGGCAAGTGGTAAGTCCCGAAGGTGAAGTCGAAATTGCACTTTTCCGAAATCTCCTCCGTGGCGGCCATGGCCTCCGGGAGGTCAGGGAAGAGGGCGGCCATCTCCTCCTGGCTCTTGAGATAGAATTCTTCCCCCTGGAAGCGCATCCGCCCGGGGTCATCCACGGTTTTCCCGGTCTGGATGCACAGCAGCACGTCCTGGGTCCGGGCGTCGGACTTTTCCAGGTAGTGGGCGTCGTTGGTGAGGACCAGGGGGATGCCCGTCTCCCGGCTCAGGCGCCGGAGGCCCTGGGCCGCGGTGAGCTCCTCGGGGATGCCGTGGTTCTGGATTTCCAGATAGAAATCCCCGGGGGCAAAGGCGCTGCGGAGGTCCTCCGCCAGGGCCTTGGCCCCGGCGTAGTCCCCCTGGACCAGCATGCGGGGAATGGCTCCTGCCAGGCAGCCGGACAGGCACACAAGACCCTCGGCATGTTCTTTCAAAAGTGGCCAATCGATCCTGGGCTTGATGTAAAAACCCTCCAGGAAGCCGCAGCTCACCAGGTAGCAGAGGTTTTTGTACCCCGTCTCGTTTTTGACCAGAAGGATCAGATGAGTGTAGCTCCCGTCCCGGTCATAGTCCCGGTCCCGGCGGTCATGGGGGGCCACATAGACCTCGCAGCCGATGATGGGCTTTACCCCGGCCTTTTTCATGGCCTTATAGAAAGCCACGACGCCGTACATGACGCCGTGGTCCGTGATGGCGATGGCGTTCTGGCCCAAGGCTTTTACCTTATCGGCAATGGCGTCGATCCGGCAGGCGCCGTCCAGAAGGCTGTATTCCGAGTGTACATGAAGGTGGACAAAGGACAAGGGCAAAGGCCCCCTTTCGTGTAGCTTGTCAAAGAAGGCAAAGCCTTCTTTGACAAAAGGGATAACACTCCGCTTCGCGCAGGATTTGTCCGCCAATAGCGTACAAATCCCACGCGCGCTCCGTGAGAAGTGTTTTTCTCGACGCACATGTCGCCGAGAAAAACGGATTTAACTTTATTCGCGGCTGCGGCCGCGAATTCTCCGAAGGTTTTTGAAAGCCTCTTTCGCGATGGCCGGTATTTATCCGGTGGTGTCCGCCTCCTGGGCGCTGAGCTCCATGAGCTTACGCAGGCGATGGCTCAAACAGCTTTTGGTCACGGGCGGGTCCGCCAGGCGGGCCAGGTCCGCCAGGCTGGCTTCGGGGTTGGCGATGCGCAGCAGCGCCGCCTCCTGGAGCTTGTCCGGCAGGCTGGTGAGACCCACGGCCTGATCCAGGCGGCGGATGTGCTCCAGCTGTTCCTGGGCCGCGGAAACAATTTTGTCGGCGTTGGCGCTGTCGCAGTTGACCCGGCGGTTTACCGCGTTGCGCATGTCTTTTTCTACCTTTGTGGCCATGATTTCCATGGCGGACAGAGGTGCGCCCAGGGTGGTGAGCAGGTCTTCCATAGCCTCCGACTGCTTGAAATAGACCAGATAATTCCCGCCCCGGGTGGCCTCCTTGGG
>CALWOS010000086.1 GCA_944383185.1 uncultured Oscillospiraceae bacterium | reverse complement strand
ACCATCTCCGCCGCTCAGAAGCTGGACACCATCTGGGAGGAGGAGTCCAAGCGCTTCATGCATCACTACAACTTCCCCTCCTACTCCGTGGGTGAGGCCCGGCCCAGCCGGAGCACCTCCCGCCGGGAGTACGGCCACGGCGCCCTGGCCGAGAAGGCCATCGAGCCCATCATCCCGGACCTGGAGGACTTCCCCTACTCCATCCGCCTGGTGAGCGAGGTCCTCTCCTCCAACGGCTCCACCTCCCAGGGCTCCATCTGCGGCTCCACCCTGGCCCTGATGGACGCGGGCGTGCCCATCAAGGCCCCTGTGGCCGGCATCTCCTGCGGCCTGATCCAGGACGGGGATGACTGGACCACCTTCATCGACATCCAGGGCGTGGAGGACTTCCACGGGGAGATGGACTTCAAGGTGGCCGGCACCAAGAAGGGCATCACCGCCATCCAGATGGACCTGAAGAACGACGGGCTCAAACATGAGATCATCCAGAATGCCCTGGAGATCACCCGGGAAGCCCGGTACCAGATCCTGGACGAGGTTCTTCTCAAGGCCATCCCCGAGCCGCGGCATGAACTGGCCGCCTCCGCCCCCAAGATGATCCAGATGAAGATCGACCCCGACAAGATCCGGGAGGTCATCGGTTCCGGCGGCAAGACCATTCAGAAGATCACCGCCGACACCGGCTGCAAGATCGACATCGAGGACGACGGCAACATCTTCATCGCCAGCGAGGACATCCAGGCCTGCCGGAAGGCCCGGGAGATCATCGAGAACATCGTCTTTGTCCCCGAGGTGGGCAAGATCTACAAGGGCAAGGTGGTGCGCATCATCCCCATCGGCGCGTTTATCGAGCTGGTCCCCGGCAAGGACGGCATGTGCCACATCAAGGACCTGGAATTCAAACGCACCGAAAAGGTGGAGGACGTGCTGAACGTGGGCGACGAGACCTGGGTCAAGGTCACGGAGATCGACGACAGGGGCAGGGTCAACCTCTCCCGGAAGGAAGCCATCCGGGAGCGGGAGCAGATGGGCCTCAAGGACTAATACAGCAAGGCCGCTGCAAGGCAACTTGCAGCGGCTTTGCATTTATTCCCCCTCCCGGCCGGCCCGGTGCCGGGGGATGGAGATGGTGAGGACCAGGGCGTCCTCTGTCTCCTGCTTTTTCAGCTCCGCGGGGATGCCCCCCTGCTTCATCACGTCCAGGCCCCGGCTCAGGGTGTTCAAAAACACCCGCACGTCCTTGAGCACGAACAGCCGCCGCTGCCGGGGGGCGGCCCCGGCGGCAAGGCGGTCTATGTAGCGCTCCGCGGCGGCCACGTTCAGGTTGTGGCGGAGGATGTGCTCCAGGGCCTCCCGCCGGGCCTCCGGATCCTTTAGGCGCAGCAGGGCCCGGCCATGGCGCTCCGTGAGCCCCTCCCGGCACAGGCGTTCCAGGATCTCCGGTTCCAGGCGCAGCAGCCGCAGCTTGTTGGCCACAGCGGACTGGCTCTTTCCCAGGCGCCGGGCCACCTCCTCCTGACGCAGGCCGTACTCCTCCATGAGCCGGGCCATGCCCCGGGCCTCCTCCAGGAAGTCCAGATCCCTGCGCTGGAGGTTTTCCACCAGGGCCAGCAGGGCGCTGCCCTGCCCGTCCACCTCCAGTGCCAGGCAGGGCACGGTCCGCAGCCCCGCCAGCTTCGCCGCCCGGAGCCGCCGCTCCCCGGCCACCAGCTGGTAGCGCCCGGGTCCCTCCTCCCGGACCGTGAGGGGGTTGAGCACCCCGTGCTGCCGGATGCTCTCGGCCAGCTCCTCCAGTTCCTCCCGGCCAAACTGCTTCCGGGGCTGGCCCGGGTTGGGCTGGAGCGCCTCCACCGGCAGCTCCAGTACGGTCCGCGCTTCTTCCTTGTGGGAATAGCTTTCCCTGCGCTCCATGCCGCCGCCTCCTTTTCGCCTGGTCTTTTGCTGCTATCAGCATAGTCCCTGGGGGAGAAAAAGTCTGTCGAAGCGGCTGTCTCCCCGCCGTTTTCCCTTGCCCCGGGGGGAAGGACGCAGTATTTACACAGGCGGCGAAGCGTGTTAAAATGTAAAATAAGCGTAAACTTTGCCCCTTGCCCGGGACGGGATGGAAAGGCGGGGAACTCCCTTGGATCTTGCGTTTTTTCTGCGGATGCTGGAGCTGCAACTGACGCTGTTTCTCCTCATCGCGGTGGGCATCATCATCAAAAAGGCCCACGTGGTCACGGCGGAGCGCCAAGGGGTGCTCTCCGACATTATCATCAACGTCATCCTCCCCTGCAACACGGTCCACGCCTTCCTGGGGGAGCTGACGATATCGGCGGATTTTCTGAAAAACTGTGCCCTGGCGGTGATTCTCTCCGCCCTCATCCAGCTGGTGGCCATTTTCGGCAGCCCGTGGCTCTTCCGCCGCTGGCCCCGGGAGCGGAGGAACGTGCTCTCCTTCGGCATCATCTGTTCCAACTCCAGCTTCATCGGCATGCCCATGGCCCAGAGCCTGTATGGCAGCCTGGGCGTCCTCTATACATCCATTTTCCAGATTCCCGTCCGCTTCACCATGTGGAGCTCCGGCCTGGCCCTGTTCACGAACGTGTCCAAAAAGGACGCCGTGGCGAAGCTGATCCGGCACCCGTGCATCGTGGCCATCTTTGTGGGCTTCACGCTGATGCTCCTGCCGGTGAAGCCCCCGGCCCTTTTCACGGACACGGTGGACATGATCAGCCAATGCACTGTGCCCATGAGCATGATCACCATCGGCTGTATCCTGGCGGACGCGAACGTAAAGACGCTGTTTTCTCCGGCGGTTTTGTTCCACACCCTGCTGCGCCTGGTGCTCTTTCCCCTGGGGGTTTACCTGGTGCTGCTGCCCTTCCCTATGGACCACACCCTCCGGGCCATCTGTGTCATCATGACGGCCATGCCTGTGGGCAGCACCACCTCCCTCCTGGCGGAGAAGTACCACTGCGACGCCCTTTT
>CALWOS010000085.1 GCA_944383185.1 uncultured Oscillospiraceae bacterium | reverse complement strand
CTCTATGGGGAGACTGCCAAGGCCCTGGCGGAAGTGGAGGCCAAGGGCATCGACAAGCTCTCCTTCGGCATTGACGCCGGGGACCCGGAGGTCCTCGCCGTGCTGCCGGAGCGGGCGGATGAGATTGAGCTGGTGGGCCTGGTGAGCAACATCTGCGTGGTGAGCAACGCCTGCGTGCTCCAGGGGCACTACCCCGGAGCCACCATTGTGGTGGACGCCGCCCTCACCGGCAGCGGCGACCCGGCCATGCATGAAAAAGTCCTGGACGTGATGGGCAGCTTTCAGGTCCAGGTCCGCAACCGCTGAAAGGGGGAAAACATATGCAGCCGCATATCCATCTGCCAGAGGACCTGGGCGTGCGCTACGCCATCCTCCCCGGCGACCCCGGCCGGGTGGAGCGCATCGCCGCGCACATGGAAGAAGTCCGGGAACTGGGCTTCAACCGGGAGTACAAGAGCGTTTCGGGCAAGTACAAAGGCGTGCCCGTTCTGGCCATGTCCACAGGTATGGGCGGGGCTTCCACGGCCATCGCCGTGGAGGAACTCAAAAACATCGGCGTGACGGCCATGATCCGGATTGGCTCCTGCGGCGCCCTCCAGGACGGCATCGCCCTGGGAGACCTGATCCTGGTCAGCGGCGCGGTGCGGGATGACGGCGCCTCCCGGACCTATATCCCCAAGCAGTACCCCGCTGTGCCGGATACGGAGCTGCTTTTCCTCTGCCTGCAGGCGGCCCGGAAGCTGCAATACCCCCACCATTTGGGCCTCTGCCGCAGCCATGACGGCTTTTATATCGACAACGAGGAGGAGGTCAGCGCCTTCTGGAGCGCCAAGGGCATTCTGGGCTCCGATATGGAGACAGCGGCGCTTTTCACCGTGGGCCGGCTCCGGGGCATGCGCTGCGCCAGCCTCCTCAACAATGTGGTCATCTGGGGGGAGGACACGTCGGAGAGCGTCGGCGCCTATTCCACCGGAGAGGACATGACCGCCGTGGGAGAGACCCGGGAGATCCTCACCGCCCTGGAAGCCTTTGCGGCCCTGGATCAGGCGGCGCAGGCATGAAGGAGAAAGGGGAGACTGCCGTGAAAAAGAAGCTGCTGTACCTGGACTGCTGTATCCGGGAAGATCTCTCCCGGACCCGGAAGTTGGGAGAGGCCTTTCTCAACGCCGTGCCGCCGGAGTGGGAGGTGACGCGCCTGGAGCTTATGGCCGAGCCTCTGGTGCCCTTCAACGGGGCCTTTTTCCGCCAGAGGGAGACGCTGCTGGAAAAAGGGGAGCTGGACCACCCCAGATTTCGCTACGCCCACCAGTTTGCCGCGGCGGACGCCGTGGCGGTGGCGGCGCCTTTTTGGGACCTGAGTTTCCCGGCGCTGCTGAAAATTTATATTGAAAACGTGTCCGTGGACGGCATTACCTTCTACTGCGACCAGGCAGGGCTTCACGGGAAATGCCGGGGGGAGAAGCTGCTGTTCCTTACCACCCGGGGGGGAAGTTACAACGGTTCCGCCCAGGAAATGGGCAGCCGCTATCTGGAAGCGCTGAAGGACTTCTTCGGCTTTGGCGGCTACGCCTGCGTGGCGGCGGACGGGTTGGACGAGGACCCGGCAAAGACCCAAGGCATCCTGGACGAGGCCTGTGTCCGGGCCCGGGAGCTAGCCAAGCAATTGTGAACGGAGGCGTTTGACACCTTGTTTTACGACCTGAAGCGGGATCCGGAGCGGATCCTTACCCTGGAGGAAGTGGAGAGAGGCGAGATCGTGGCGGGCTATCTGTCCCTGGAGGAGTTCCGGGAGTGCTATGCCCGGCTGGGCTTTTCCGCCCTGTCGCTCCAGGAGTGCGAGCGGAGCCGGGAGGCCGGACGCAACTGCCTGAACGTCCTGGATGATTACAGCTTTGGCACCGCCACGATTGTCCAGTACCAGGGCCGGGGTCAGGAACACTGCCTGGACAAGCTGGCCTTTTATGTACGGAAGAACTTGTTCCTGGTGGTATGCCTCAAGGATGCCGACGGCAGCAGCCTGGCGATGTTTTACCAAGTCCGCACCCGGAAGTTCCAGAGCATCAGCCTGGAGAAGATCATATACTTCTATCTGGAGGGGCTGCTCCAGGGGGACAGCCAGCTCCTGGGGGCTCTTGAGGAAGAAATCTCCGCTCTGGAGGAGCGGCTTCTGGGGCCGGAGGGAGGCCGGGGCCCGGAGCTCAACCGGCGCATTTTCGCCGTGAAAAAAGAGCTGGCGGCTTTCCGGAATTACTACGGCCAACTGGTAGACCTGGGAGAGGACCTGTGTGAAAATGGGAATGACCTGTTTCCGGAGGACGACCTCCGGTATTTCCGAATGTTCGCCAACAAGGCGGCGCGGCTCCGAGACAGCACCGGCGCGCTCCTGGAACAGACGGTGCACCTCCGGGAGGCTTATGACGCGGCCCTGGAACTGAATCTGAACCGCACTATGACCATCTTCACCGTGGCGACCACCATCTTCCTGCCCCTGAGCCTGATCACAGGCTGGTACGGTATGAACTTTACCCACATGCCGGAGCTCAACTGGCGTTGGGGCTACTGTGCCGTGATCTGCGCCAGTATCATCATCGTGGCTGGCTGCATCTGGTTCTTCCGAAAGAAAAAGCTCTTGTAACCGGTCAAGAACAGCCGGCCCGGTCCGCTGTGCCGCAGCATATGGCACATGGACAGCTTTTCTGTGTTTTTTGTCCGGCGAAAAGGCGGGAAGTACAGGCATGTTAAAATCTGTTGCTTTACAATGAAGGGCGGCATTTCTTACAATGCGGGTGAGGAAGGTGATGCCGCTTATGTTGGGAGACAACATCAAAAAGCACCGCAGGGAGAAGGGCTACACCCAGGAAGAACTGGCCGCCAAGGTACATGTTGTCCGCCAGACCCTATCCAAATGGGAGAACAACACGTCCGTGCCGGACGCGGAGATGCTCCTGGAGATCGCCGGGGCGCTGGACGTATCCGTGGCCGCGCTGCTGGGCATTCCCCCGGAGGAGCCTCCGGCGGACCTGGCCGCGGAGCTGGCGCGGGTGAACGAGGCCCTGGCGGAGCGGAACCGGCAAATCCAAAGGAATGCCCTGGCCGGCAGCAAACGGGGGCAGATCCTGTTCCTATCCTTCGCCGCGCTGTTGATCTCGGCGGCGGCCCGGGAGACCGTGCCGGCGCTGGCGGCGGTGGGGGCCTGCCTGCTCCTGGCGCTGTGGATCCTTTACCGAAACCTGTCCCTGCTCACGGAAGGCGAAGTTTCCCAGGGACAGAGGCGGGCCCTGAAAGCGGCGACGCTGTTCAACGGGGCGCTCTTTGCGGCGCTCCTGGTGTTCTGCGGCCTGCAGGAGGCGGGGTATGTCGCCCTGACGGCGCAGCAGGAGCGCTACCTGATCATGGGCATTTTCTCTTGCGTGTTCCTCTTTTTCGGCGCCCTGTCCCCCCGGCTGCCCTATCAGCGGCACACCGGGCTGCGGCTGCCCTGGACCGTGCAGGACGAGGAGACGTGGAGGCTTGCCCACAGACTTCTCGGCATCATTTCCCTGCCGGTGACGCTGCTGTACCTGGCGGCGGCCCTGGCGGTCCGGGACCTGGAGCAGGTCGGCAGGGTCTCTCTGATTGCCATGGCGGTGTATATCGGGATACCCGGCGTGCTTTCCCTGCTTTTTTTCTGGAAAAAACTCCGGGCATAAGCGTAAACTGCGGGAGCGCCTCACAAGAGGCGCTCCCGCAGTTTTGCTTTGCCGGGCCGCTTGGGTCAGAACAGGCGGCAGAGGATCCTCGCGCAGATGCCGATGCCCAGGGCGCCGCTGTTGAAGCAGATGCGGTAGTTCCTGGCCCCGTTTCATGTCCGTATAAAAGAGGCGGCGGGCGCGAGTTTTTCCACCAGCAGGCAAGGAGCAGAAGCGCGCTTGACACACCAAATGGTCTATGTTACGTTTAGACTATATTCATGGGGATTGCTCGAAGCGTTCTGTATGAAAGGAGGACAAATGGTGAAGATACGAAAAGAAGGAAGACATTTTCTGATGGATTTTCCAGCAATGGAGCTTCAAAAGGCCAGCGTGGAGAAACTCCTGCAAGAAGCAGACGACATGGAGGAAGAAGTGCAGGAGCTTCTGAATGGAGCGCAAAAGGTGGCGTTTCCGCGTGTCCTTTACACAGTGCTCCCCGTGGAAGAAAAAGGCGACGACTATGTTGTGATTCGGGGCATAAGTTTTTCATCGGCGCTGTTGCGGAAAAACTTGGATGCTGTGGAGACAGTATTTGCCTATGTAGGTACTTGCGGTCAGGAATTGGAACAGTGGTCAAAAGAGTGTGACCAGGATTTTTTGATTCAATATTGGGCGGACCGGATCAAGCGGGCCTATCTGCAGCAGGGCACCCAGGCCTTCTTTAGATATCTGAAGGAAGATGTGGGCCTTGGCAGCAGCTTTACCCGAATGAATCCTGGCTCTCTGGAAGCATGGCCCATTACGGAGCAGAAGAAGCTTTTCGCTTGTATCGGGACAGAGGAAATCCGCGAAAAAATCGGCGTATCCCTTACAGCAACTATGCTGATGCTGCCGTCAAAATCTGTGAGCGGCATTGCATTTTCCGGAGAGGGAAAATTTGAAAACTGTCAGTTTTGTCCACGAACAGATTGCTTAGAACGACGCGCTCCTTCTCTCGTGATATGATGGGGATGCACAGGCAGATCATGGATCCTTCCGTGCATATCCCATACAGTAAGCGGATTTTATTTTCCCAAATAAAAATAAGAGAAATACAAGAAGACAGACAGGATGACCCCTTTCGGGCCGCCCTGCCTGTCTTTTTGCAGGCCTATTTTATCATGGGTCCTTTTCCGCGGACAGCGCGGGTCAGAACAGGCGGCAGAGGATCTCCGCGCAGGTGTCGATGCCCAGGACGCCGCTGTTGAGGCAGATGTGGTAGTTTTTGGCATGGCCCCACTTCATGTCCGTATAAAAGCGGTGGTAAGCCGCGCGGCGCTTGTCCTTTTCCCGGATGCGCTGCTCCGGCGCGGCCTCCCGCTCCCCGTAGACCTCCACGATCCGCTTGGCCCGGAAGGCCGGGTCCGCATGGATGAAGGCCGTGAGGCAGTCCGCCCGGTCCCGGAGGATATAGTCCGCGCAGCGGCCCACGATGACGCAGCTCTCCCGCTCCGCCAGATCCAGGATCACATGGCTCTGGATCTGCCAGAGGTGGTCGTCCACCGAGGGGCCAAAGGCCCGGGAGGCCAGGGCCGCGGCGGGGAAGCTGTGGGCGCTCTCGTCGGCGGTGCGGACATAGTCCTCGGAAAAGCCGCTCTCCTGGGCGATCTTCTGGATGAGCTCGCTGTCATAGCAGGGGATGCCCAGCTTTTCCGCCGCGTGGCGGCCGATGGTGCGCCCGCCGCTGCCGAATTCCCGGCTGATGGTAAGGATGCGGTGATTCATGGTGTGCGTTCCTCCTTTATCCGAAGCTGGCGGTCGGTCCGCCGGATGAGGCAGACCGCCGCGGCAAAGGTCAGCGCGTCCGAGACCGGCATGGACAGCAGTACGCCCTCCAGCCCCCAGAAGCGGGGCAGCAGCAGCGCAAAGCCCACGGCACCTGCCGCCGCCTCCGTGCCCGGCAGTTTCCAGAAGAGCTCTCGGACCCGGGCCTTTTTCCCGGCGCCCATGTTGAAGCCCACAATGGGGATACAGCCCGCGGCGGTGCCCACCACCACGGAGATGACGATCTGGAAAAGTTTCATCACGATGCCCACTACGGCCATGGGAATCTGGGTATATTCCGCCTGCCCGAAAACGGGGTCCGCCGCGCCGTATTTCCGGACCACGGTGTTGGCGGTGTTGCCGTAGGAGCCCAGGTAGCTGGCGTTGGCGATATAGAGCTGGTCCACGATGTTATAGAGGGCGCCCACCAGGAGGGAGATGACACAGGGGACGGCGTACCGGCCCATGAGACGGCCGATGGGCGCGGAGCCCAGAAAGGCGTTGGTCGCTTCCATTCAATCTACCTACTTTCTTGATTTTACCACATTTTTCCAAAAAAGAAACGTGCAGCTTCCATACGCAACCGGAACTACGCATGGAAGCTACACGTTGTTATGAAATCAGTATACGCCCTTTCCGCCGAAGAAGCAAAGGCAGTTTTGCACAAAAATCTCCGGGGCAAGATTTTATGAAAATGCCTTTTCTGCGCCGCCGGGCCCGGGAGAGCGCCAAGGGCCTTTCTGCCGGCGATGCCCGGATGCTCAAGGAGGCGGAGGGCGCCATCCAGCAGTCGTTTTCTTTCTCTCTGCACCTCAGCCCCCAGAGCGTCGGCGGCTATATCCGAAGCCATCAGCGCTGAAAAAAGCCTTGACCGCAAGACCCGCCGGGCGCACCGCAGAAGGGTGCGCCCGGCGGCCT
>CALWOS010000084.1 GCA_944383185.1 uncultured Oscillospiraceae bacterium | reverse complement strand
CCGCCACGTCGACGGTTTTCCTATCTTAACAGATTCAGATCCGCTTGTCAAGCTTTTTCGCTCCCAAGCTCCCGCCCCTTCGTGACAGCTTTGTTAATATACCACCCATATCCAGAATTGTCAAGGGTTTTAGCCCAGATTTTTTTCAAAAACTTTTCTTAAACTTTTCCCTTTTCTTTTGTTCCCATGGAGCGTCTCTTCGGGCGCAGGCGGTTGCGTTTTTCCGTTCTATCCATTATAATGTAGACCGTACATGAGAAAGGTGGATATATACCATGCCGATTAAAATTCCTACCTCCCTTCCCGCCCGGGCCACCCTGGAGAGCGAGAACATATTCGTCATGACGGAGTCCCGTGCCTTGCACCAGGACATCCGCCCGCTAAAGCTGCTGATCCTGAACCTGATGCCCACGAAAATCGTCACGGAGACACAGCTGCTGCGCAAGCTCTCCAACACGCCCCTCCAGATCGAGGTACAGCTCCTGCGCACCATCAGCCACGACGCCAAGAACACCTCCGACACCCATCTGGAAAACTTCTATGTGAGCCTGGCGGACATCCAGGGCAACTACTACGACGGCATGATCATCACCGGCGCGCCGGTGGAAAATCTGGACTTCCAGGACGTGGACTACTGGGAGGAGCTGTGCCGGATCATGGACTGGACGAAAGAGCATGTCCACTGCACCCTGCACATCTGCTGGGGCGCCCAGGCCGCCCTCTACCACCACCACGGCGTGCCCAAGCACAGCCTGGAGAAAAAGCTCTCCGGCGTGTTCCCTCACGTGATGCTCCGGCCCAACGCGCCCATTTTCCGGGGCTTTGATCCCTGCTTTTATGTGCCCCACTCCCGGTACACCACAGTATTGGCGGAGGACATTGCCAAGGTGCCCCAGCTGGAGATCATGTCCGTGAGCCCGGACGCGGGGGTATTCATGGTCAAGACCGAGGACAGCCGCCAGTTCTTCATCACCGGGCACCCGGAGTATGACCTGGAGACGCTGCAGCTGGAGTACCAGCGGGATGTGAGCCGGGGCATCGCCGCCCATGTGCCGGAGCACTACTTCCCGGATGATGACCCCTCCAAGCCCCCCATGATGACCTGGCGCGCCCACGCCCAGCTCCTTTACACCAACTGGCTGAACTACTACGTATACCAGACCACGCCCTATGACATCAACCGGGAGAGCATCGCCGGTTCTTCCCAAAACGATGCGTGATTTTTGCCGGAATGTGCAAAAGCCTGGGGGGAAGCGTTTTTAACGCTTCCCCCCAGGCTTTTTATCCGCAGCGTTTATCTGCCGAAAAGAAGCCAGGCCAGGCCGTAGAGCACTGGCTGGTGGAGCAGATAGATGATCAGGCTGTGGCGTCCCGGCCAGGTGAGAAGCGCCGGGATACGGAGCGTCGTCCAGCCCGGCCCGGGCCTTCCTGCCGCCGCGGCAGCATCCAGGGTGTTCCGCAGCCATGTGCCCAAAGAGGACCCGGTAAGGAACAGGAAAAACCAGGGCAGCAGGCCGAAGTAGTCCGCCGAGTAAAAGTCCTCCCGGATAAAACCCAGGGGGAAAAGCCAGCCGCTCTCCACGTAGCCCAGGTCCGTCAAATACCGGGTGAGCCAGAACATGGCAAACCACAAAAGCCCCATGGCCGGATGGAGCCGGTCGAACACCTTCTGGCCCAGGCCGTACAGCAGCATGGAGCAGCCCAGGCACTGGAGGATGCCAAAGAGGATGGGCAGCCCGGCCAGGGCGCTCCCCGCCATGACCAGTGCTCCGGCCAGGAGAGTGATGACGCCCCGGCGGAGGTTGCTCCGGGTCAGGCGGGCGGAGAGGCCCGCCAGAAGGATGAAACTCCAGCAGATAAACTGTTGGAGAAGATTCAGCGGCGTGGTGTAAAACCGCCCCCAGGGCAGCACGCCGAACACGGCCAGGTCATACAAAAGGTGGTAGACCAGCATGCAGAAAATCGCCAGGGTACGCCAGGCGTCCAAAAGCTCGATGCGCTGTTTGATGGCGCAGCACCGCCTTTCCATATCAAAAGCAGCGTCCCCGGTGGGCGCGGCGGGGTTCCGCCGCGCCCACCGGGGCATTTTCCCTTGCCTCACACGTTGAAGCGGAAGAGGGTCACGTCCCCGTCCGCCATGACATAGTCCTTCCCCTCGGAGCGAACCAGGCCCTTTTCCCGGGCGGCGGCCATGGAGCCGCAGGCCTTCAGGTCGTCGAAAGCCACGATCTCCGCCCGGATGAAGCCCCGCTCAAAATCCGAGTGGATTTTCCCCGCCGCCTGGGGAGCCTTGGTTCCCTGGCGGATGGTCCAGGCCCGGCACTCGTCCGCGCCCGCGGTGAGGAAGCTGATCAGGCCCAAAAGGGCATAGGAGCAGCGGATCAGCCGGGAAAGGCCGCTCTCGGCAAGGCCCAGGTCCTCCAGAAACGCGGCTTTATCCTCCGGGGGCAGTTCCCCAATCTCCTGCTCCAGCTTGGCGCAGATGGGCAGCACCTGGGCCCCCTCCTTCTCCGCCAGGTCCGCCACCTGGCGGTAGTAGGCGTTGCCCGCGTAGTCCGCCACGCCCGCCTCATCCATGTTGGCGGCGTAGATCACGGGCTTGAGAGTCAGGAGATCGCTGGCGGCGATAAGCTCCTGATCCTCCGGAGAGCAGGCATAGCTCCGGGCGGAGCCGCCGGCGTCCAGATGGGCCCGGAGGCCTTCCAGCACCTCCGCCTCGTGGAGGAACTTCTTGTCCCCCTTGGCGGCCTTTTTTGCCTTTTCGATGCGCCGGTCCACCATCTCCATATCCGCCAAAATCAGCTCCAGGTCGATGGTCTCGATGTCCCGCAAGGGGTCGGTGCTCCCCTCCACGTGGATGACGTTCTCGTCGTCAAAGCAGCGTACCACGTGGATCAGGGCGTCCGTCATGCGGATGTTGGAAAGAAACTTGTTCCCCAGGCCCTCCCCCTTGGAGGCCCCCTTCACCAGCCCGGCGATGTCCACAAACTCGATGACGGCGGGGGTGTACTTTTTGGGGTGATAGAGCTCCGCCAAAAAGTCCAGGCGCTCGTCCGGCACGGTGACCATGCCCACATTGGGCTCGATGGTGCAGAAGGGATAGTTGGCGCTCTCCGCGCCGGCGTTGGTGATGGCGTTAAAAAGCGTGGACTTGCCCACGTTGGGCAGGCCCAGAATGCCGAGTTTCATGGGTATGACCTTCCTCTCCTGGTTACGGAATTGTATGTACGACGCGGCTGCGCCGGGGCGCAGGAATTGCGCCCCGGCACCAGGCGATCCAAAAAGGCGGGGCCTTTTTGGATCGAGGGATTGCACTCCGCTTCGCGCCTCGGTTGTCCGCCCGGAGGCGGGCAATTCGACGCGCGCTCCGTGAGAAGTATTTTCGGCGACGTACACGCCGCCGCCGAAAATAGATTTGCATTCCTTTCGCGGCCGCAAGCCGCGAATTCCCCGAAGGTTTTTTGGAGGGCTCCGCTCTCCGGCGCGTGTAAATCCTCAGTTCTGGGGACCAGTGTCCCGGGAGCTGTCCGGGGACTCCTGGCCGCCGGAGCTCTCCTCCGGCGCGCCGGGACTGCCCGCGTCCGCCTCCGGCACTTCCCCGTCCCGGGCGGCTTCGTCCGGCAGCTCCGGCGTCTGGGCCGGCTCGCTGACCATGTGGACATGCCGGGCGGGGGGCTCGATGGCCGCGTCCCGCTTCTTCCAACGGGCCGGCAGGTGTCCGTGGTCACACAGGTAGTGGAAATCCTCCCCTTCCATGCTCTCGTTCTCCAGGAGGTACTCCGCCACAGCCACCAGCAGATCCTTGTGCTCCAGGAGGATGCTCTCGCACTTGGCGCTGGCCTCGTCAAAGAGGCGCTTGACCTCCTCGTCGATGGCGGCGGCAGTCTCCTCGCTGTAGCTCTTGGTCTGGCCGAAGTCGCGGCCAATGAAAATGCTGTGTCCGGCGTCGTCGTAGCTGATGGGCCCCAGGCGGCCGCTCATGCCGTACTGGGTGACCATGGCCCGGGCAATCCGGGTGGCCTGCTGGATGTCGCCCGAGGCGCCGGTGGAGATATCGTCCAGGAACAGCTGTTCCGCCACGCGGCCTCCCAGGCTCACCACGATGTCTTCATAGAGTTCGTTGAAGGACTTAAAGTTCTCCACATCCTCTTTGGGGCGGAAATAGGTGGCGCCGCCGGCAGGGCCCCGGGGGATGATGGTGATATAATGGACCGGGTCCGTATGCTGGAGGAACTTCCCGGCGATGGCATGGCCCGCCTCGTGGTAGGCCGCCAGCTTCCGGGCGCGCTGGGACATGGCCCGGCTCTTCTTCTCCGGACCCATCTGCACCTTGCGGATGGCCTCTTCAATGTCCTCCGCCGTGATGAAGCGCCGGCGGTTGCGCACCGCCAGGAGAGCCGCCTCATTCATCAGGTTCTCCAGGTCTGCGCCGGAGAAGCTGGGAGTACCCCGGGCCACGCTGTTGAGGTTTACATCGTCCCCCAGGCGCTTGCCCCGGGCGTGGATGCGCAAAATGGCCTCCCGGCCCCGGACGTCGGGCAAGCCCACATAGACCTGCCGGTCAAACCGCCCGGGCCGCAGCAGGGCCGGATCCAGCACGTCCGCCCGGTTGGTGGCCGCCAGGACCACCACGCCCTCGTTGGCGGTGAAGCCGTCC
>CALWOS010000083.1 GCA_944383185.1 uncultured Oscillospiraceae bacterium | reverse complement strand
CGGCGGGATAGATGACCTGGCTGCACATGTCGGCGGTGGCCTCGTCCACTACGGTGAGCTCATAGGTGAAAGCGTCCGTGGCGTAGATGATGCCGCAGTCCACGGCGCCCTCCTTCACCTGGTTGGCTACCTCGGAGACGTTGGAGGCATAGGTCACCTTGCCGTCGGTCTCCAGCTGGGCGATGTCGATACCCAGGGTCTCCAGGATCTCCAGGGAATAGGCGCCCACGGGCACGTCGTCATTGCCCAGGCAGAGAAGGCTCAGCTTGTCGGTGGCCAGGTCGGCAAATTCGGTGATGCCGGCGGGGTTGTCGTCAGGCACAGCCAGGACCACCTTGTTCTCCACCAGGTCGATCCGGGTGTCGGAGTAGACCAGATCCAGGCCCTCGTTGGTGCCGGTGGTATCGGCGCTGTCCAGCTGGTTCATCTGCTTTTGCGCTGCGGAGATGAAGAGGTCGCACACAGCCCCCTCCTCGATCTGCGTCTTGAGGGTGCCGGAGGAATCGAAAGTGAAGGTCAGCGTCACGTTGGGGGCCACTTCTTTATAGAGCTCGGCGATCTCTGTGAGGGTGGCCTCCATGGACGCGGCGGCGAATACCACCACTTCCACGGGTTCGGCGTCCGCCGCAGGGGCCTCCGTGGCGGGAGCCTCGGTGGCAGGCGCTTCCGTGGCGGGGGGGTCGGAGGCGGGGGCTTCGGAGGCGGGGGCTTCCGTGGCGGTGGTGCCGCCGCAGGCGCACAGGGCCAGCAGCAGGCTCAGCGCCAGGATCAGGGACAGGGTCTTTTTCATTTTGTCATTTCTCCTTTCGGATCTTACACCGCCCTTCTGGGCGGGATTTCGCAAGAGGCATTATAACTATTCAAGGATAACGCTGTCCGCCGACGGCCCGCCGGTGGACGGGCCGGGGAAGGCGTGGGCTTTACTCGTCCACGCCCACCATAACGGAGGTGGCCTTGATGACGGCATAGGCCGTGCCGCCGACCTTGAGTCCCAGCTCCCGGATGGAAGTCATGGAGATGGTGGCGGAGATGACGTTGCCGCCGCCGATGTCGATCTTCACAATGCCGTTGACGGCGCCCTCCTCAATGGCTGTGATGGTGCCTTTGAGCTGGTTTCTTGCGCTGAGTTTCATGGGGATACGCGCTCCTTTCAAATGGAATCTTAATTTTTCGCCCGCCTCAGCCGGCGCAGTTGCCGGCGGTCCCCAGCAGGATCTCCAGGCCGTGCTCCAGGGGGGGCAGGATGTATTCCAAGCACTCCCGGACGGCCTTGGGACTGCCGGGGAGGTTGACGATGAGGGTACGGTTCCGGATGCCGGCTTCCGCCCGGGTGAGCATGGCCCGGGGGGTGATGTCCAGAGAGAGGCGGCGCATGGCCTCCGGAATGCCCGGAGTGGGCCGTTCCACCACGCTCCTGGTGGCCTCCGGCGTCAGATCCCGGGGGGAGAAGCCCGTGCCCCCGGTGGTGAGGACCAGGTCCGCCGCGCCGTTGTCGCAGATGCGGCGCAGTTCCCCGGCGAGAGGTTCGACGCCGTCGGGCAGGAGCAGGGTTTCCGTGACGGTATAGCCCGCGGCGGTGAGGAGATCCGCGATCACCGGGCCGCTTTTGTCCTCCCGGCGCCCGGCGTGGCCGCTGTCGCTCAGGGTGATGATGGCTGCGCGCATGATGCTTTCCTTCCTTTCCCGGGAGCTCAGCCCCCGATTTGGAACATGCTGTGGGATTCGTCCCCCGCCGCGGAAGGGGTGGAGAAATGATGGTGCGCGGGTTTCTGCCGGATGGCCCGTTCCATGGCATCCAGGAGGGCGGCGTCATCCGCACCGCGGTCCATCAGAGCTTTCAGGTTTACCCCTGTCTCATATTGGAGGCAGGTTTTCAAAAAGCCTGTGGAGGTGAGGCGGGCGCGGTTGCAGTTTTCGCAAAAGCTGTGGGTCATCGCGCTGATAAAGCCCACAGTTCCCCGGAAGCCGGGAAAGCTGCCGTAGTGCGCGGGCCCTGCCCCCGGTGGGGCGGCGCAGGGGCGCCACGGCCCCAGCGCGGGCTCCAGAATGGCCAAAACCTCCGCCTCCGTGCGGCGGGAGAGGGTCTTTCCCAGGCCGATGGGCATGAGCTCGATGAAGCGCACGCTCACATCCCGGTCCCGGGCCAGTTCCGACAGGGCGGGGAGCTGGTTGTCGTTGCGGCCCATGGGCACGCAGTTGAGCTTCACTGTGAGCCCCGGAGCGGCCAGAGCCGCCTCCAGCCCCGCCAGGGCCTGAGGCAGGGCGTCCCGCCGGGTGATGGCGGCGTACTGCGCCCGGTCCAGGGTGTCCAGGCTGATGTTCACCCCGTCCAGCCCCGCGGCCAGCAGGCCGGGGAGCTGCTCCTGCAGCGCCAGGCCGTTGGTGGTGAGGTATACGGCCTCGATGCCGGGGATCGCCTTGATGGCGGCGATGAGCTCCGCCACGCCCCTGCGCACCAGGGGCTCCCCTCCGGTGAGGCGCACCCGGCGGATGCCCAGATCGGCGAAAAGGCGCACCAGGCGCGCGATCTCCTCGTAGCTGAGGATGGCGTCGTGAGGCTGCCACTCCACCCCCTCTTCCGGCATGCAGTACACACAGCGGAGATTGCACCGGTCCGTGAGGGAGATGCGCAGATAGTCGATCTTCCGGTCAAACTGGTCAAGCACGGCGGTACGCCCCCGATTTTCCCCCATCCTTGGAGACCAGGCAGATATCTGAGAGGACCATGGACTTGTCCAGGGCCTTGCACATGTCGTAAATGGTAAGCAGCGCCACGCTCACTCCTGTGAGGGCTTCCATCTCCACGCCGGTCTTTCCCGTGAGCCGGGCGGTGCACTCCGCCTGGATGGCGCGGCGCTCTTCACAGATGGTGAAGTCCACGGAGACGTGGCTCAGGGCCAGGGGGTGGCACAGGGGGATCAGCTCCCCGGTGCGCTTGGCGGCCATGATTCCCGCCACACGGGCCACGCCCAGGACGTCCCCCTCGGCGGCGGTGCGGCCCAGGCCGGCGTTCAGAACCTCCCGGGAGACCAAAATTTCCCCCCGGGCCACCGCCGTGCGGCAGGTGGGGGCCTTGTCGGTCACGTCCACCATGATGGCCTTGCCCTGGCTGTCAAAATGGTTGAAGCGTTTTTCTTCCATATTCCCGTCCCTCCTCAGTTTTTCCCAAAGGGACAGATGGGATAACGGCACTCGCCGCAACCCAGGCACAGCCCGCCGTGGCCCATGGCCTTGATTTCCCGCCG
>CALWOS010000082.1 GCA_944383185.1 uncultured Oscillospiraceae bacterium | reverse complement strand
AAGTGCGCTTTCCCCTTTGTCAAAAAAGGCCGGGGCCTTTTTTGACAGCCTGACAACTCCATGGGAGAATTCTTCCCATGGAGTTTTTTGTATCCGTGCTCACCGGACTTTGGCGAGAAAGCCGGTGAAATACGCCGGGAGCGGCGCGGTGCAGGACATGGCCTCCCCGGTACGGGGGTGGCGGAAGTGGAGCTCCGCGGCATGGAGGCACTGGCCGGAAAGACCGTGCTCCGGGCGCTTCCGGCCGTAAACCAGGTCTCCAGCCAGGGGGTGGCCGATGTGCTCCATGTGGACTCGGATCTGATGGGTGCGCCCGGTCTCCAGGCGGAATTCCAGGAGGGAAAAGCCCCGGAGGGGCTCCGCCAGGCGGTAATGGGTTACGGCCCGGCGCCCGCCGGGGACCACGGCCATGCGCTTGCGGTCCGTAGGGCAGCGGCCAATGGGGGCGTCCACCGTCCCCTCCGGCTCCCGGGGGCAGCCGTACACCACCCCGTAGTAGACCCGCCCCAGGCTCCGGTCCGCCAGCTGGGCGGAGAGCCCCAAGTGAGTGAAATCGTTCTTGGCCGCCACCAGGAGGCCGGAGGTGTCCCGGTCAATCCGGTGGACGATCCCCGGCCGGGCCACGCCTCCCACGCCGGAGAGCTCTCCGGCGCAGTGAAAAAGCAGGGCGTTTACCAGCGTGCCGTCCGTATGTCCCGGCGCGGGGTGGACCACCATGCCCCGTGGCTTGTTCACCACAATGAGGTCTGAATCCTCATACGCTACGTCCAGGGGAATGTCCTGGGGCTGGGGCACGGCGCTCTCCGCTTCCGGCAGGCGCAGGAGATAGCGCTCCCCGGCGGTGACGGGGCGGTTTTTTTTCACGATCTCCGTCTCCCCCAGGGTCACGGCCCCCTGCTCCAAGAGCTTCTGGGCCCTGGCGCGGCTGAGCCCCTCCACATAACGGGGGAGGAGAGCGTCGATGCGCTCGCCGCTCTCCTCCGGGATGATCCAAATCCATTCCATCAGTGTTCTCCAAACTCCGCCAGGATGTCCTCCAGGGAGAACTCCACCACTTCGTTCCCCACCTGGATGCGGGTCTTGCTGCCGGGGGCGGGGGAAGATGCCGGCGCAGCGGCGGGGCGGGCCGGCCCGGAGGCCGGAGCGCTTTGCTGCCGGGCAGCGGGACGGACCGGGGCCGGTTGTTCTTTTGCGGCCTGTTGCCGGGATTCCTGCGGCTGGACAGCCTGCTCCCGTGCGGCTTGCTGCTGGGCGGCCTGCTCCCGTGCCAGCTGTTCCCGCTCCGCCTGCTCCCGGGCCAACTGCTCCCTGCGGGCGCGTTCCTGCTCTGCCTGTTCCCGGGCGGCGCGGGCCGCCTGGGCCTGGGCGGAAGTGGGGCTTTCCCACTCGGCAAAGGGGTCCTTGGGGTCAGGCATGGGTACGGCGGACCGGGCCGGCGCGGCGCTCTGGGCGCCGTGCTGGGGCTGGGCGGCGGTCCAGGTCTTCCGGGGCCCGGAGACCGGGGTGTGGCCGTGGGACTGTGTCTTCGCCTGAGCCGGGGCGGGCCGCGGGTTCTGGTGTCCGGCGGGGCGCGCCGGACGGGACACGGCCTGGGCCGGGGCCTTGGCGGAGGCCGCCTTCTTCTCGCCGCCGGGAGCCGGCGCGGCTCCCTCTCCCCGGTGCTGGCGGCGCAGCCGGGCCTCCTGCCCCGGGGCGGGGGCGGGGGTTTTCCCCGTCTCTGCGCCCTGGAGAGCGTCCTTGTGGAAGATCACATAGAGGCAGAACACCACGGCGCCCACCACCAGGGCGATGTCCGCCACGTTGAACACCGGGAACCAGTCCAGGAAGCCCTGGAAAGCGAACATGTCCACCACATAGCCGTGGATGGCCCGGTCAATGCCGTTGCCCAGGGCGCCGGCCAGGACCGCCACCACGGTCCAGCGGCCCAGGGCGCCATGGACCTTTTTGGTGGCCAGGGCCCAGATGCACACGGCGGCAAACACCACGGTGATTGCCAGGAAAAGCCAGCGGGCGGCGGGCCAGCTGTCCATCAGGCCGAAGGCGGCCCCGGTGTTGTGGATGTTGGACAGGGCCAGCACGCCGGGGATCAGTTCTTCCACGGAGTTCAGGGGCAGCGTCACGGTGATCCAGTATTTCACGCCCTGATCCACAATGAGGATCAGCACGGCGACAATGGCATACAGCATGGGGGTATCCCTCCCTGTGGGCCGCCCCGGCCGGGACGGCCTTTCTCTCTTTCGGGTCTAGTTTCTCTCGGCTTCGGCTTTTGGAGGCTGTTTTATACCTACTAGGCTTCAGCGCTCCAGCCCGGAGACCACGGCGGCGCAGCGCGCGCACAGCTCCGGATGGGCTGCGTCCTCCCCCACGGTATCGCTGTGGGTCCAGCAGCGGACGCACTTGGGCGCGGCGCTGGGGGCCACGGCCACGGTGACGCCGGGGAAGCGCTCCCCGGCAAAGCCGGCGCCCGGACCGGATACAGCGGTGAGCTTGGATACGATGCAAAGGCCGGCCAGGTCCATCTCCCGGATGGAGGCAAAATCCGCCTCCGCCTCCGGGGAGACGTACAGCGTGATCTCCACGTCCAGGGGCTTGCCCACGATCTTCTCGTTCCGGGCCAGCTCCAGGGCCTTGTTCACGTCCTCCCGGAGGGCCAGGGCCTTCTCCCAGCGCCCGGCCTCCTCCGGGGAAAACACGGCGTCCGCCCAGGGGCGGGCCATGTCGTTGAGGATGACATTGCGCCCGTCGTCCCCGGGGAGGTGGGGCATGGCCTGCCAGATCTCGTCGGCGGTGAAGGCCAGGATGGGGGCCAGCAGGCGCACCATGGCGTCCAGGATGCGGTAAATGGCGGTCTGACCACTCCGGCGGGAGAGGCTGTCCGCCCCGTCGCAGTAGAGACGGTCCTTGATCACGTCCAGGTAGAGGTTGGACATCTGCACCACGCAGAAGTTGTGGACGGCGTAGCTCACCTGGTGGAACTCGTAGCGGTCATAGGCCGCCAGGCACTTTTCGATCAGGGCGTTGAGCTGCACCATGGCCCACTGGTCCAGGGGAAGCATGTCGGCAAAGGCCACTTGGTTCTGGGGGTCGAAGCCCGCCAGATTGCCCAGGATGTACCGGGCGGTGTTGCGGATCTTCAGATACTTGTCGGAGAGCTGCTTGAAAATGGCGTCGGAGCAGCGCATGTCCATCCGGTAGTCCGCCGAGGCGGTCCACAGCCGGATGAGCTCCGCGCCGTATTTGGAGATGATCTGGTCCGGGGCGACGCCGTTGCCCAGGGACTTGTGCATGGCCCGGCCCTCGCCGTCCACGGTCCAGCCGTGGGTCAGGACCTCCCGGTAGGGAGCCGCGCCCTTCACCGCCACGGCGGTGAGCAGGCTGGACTGGAACCAGCCCCGGTATTGGTCCCCGCCCTCCATATACATGTCGCAGGGCCAGATGCCGGGGGCGTCCAGCTCCATGCTGGCGATGTGGGTGGAGCCGGAGTCAAACCAGCCGTCCAGAGTGTCGGTCTCCTTGGTGAAGTGCTTGCCGCCGCAGTGGGGGCAGGCAAAGCCCTCTGGCAGCAGCTCCGCCGCGTCCAGCTCGAACCAGGCGTTGGAGCCCTTCTCGGCGAAGATGGCGCTGACCTTCTCGATGGTCTCCCGGGTGCACACGGGTTTGCCGCAGTCGGCGCAGTAGAACACCGGGATGGGCAGGCCCCAGTGGCGCTGGCGGGAGATGCACCAGTCGGCCCGCTCCTGGATCATGGCCACCATGCGGTCATGGCCCCACTCGGGCATCCAGCGCACGGTGTCGCAGGCGGCGATGGCCTGGTCCCGGAAGGCCTCCACCGAGCAGAACCACTGTTCCGTGGCCCGGAAGATGATGGGCTTTTTGCATCTCCAGCAGTGGGGGTAGGAGTGGACGATATCCTCCTTGGCCAGGAGGAAGCCGTCCGCCTCCAGGCGGGGGATGACCACGTCGTTGGCCTTGTTGATGTGGGTGCCCTGGAAGACTTCGTCGGTCATGATGCCCCGGTCGTCCACCGGCACGCCCAGCTCGATGCTGGTGCCCTTCTCCCGGTTGTATTTCTGGCAGATATAGTAGTCGTCCGCGCCGAAGCCCGGGGCGGTGTGGACGCAGCCGGTACCGGCGTCCAGGGTCACGTGGTCGCCGCACAAAAGGAGGCTCTCCCGGCCCAGGAAGGGGTGCTGGGCGGTCATGAGCTCAAAGGTCTTGCCGGGCAGGGTGGCCAGGACCTCGTAGCTCTCGATCCCCGCGGCGGCGCAGACCTTGTCCGCCAGCTCCTTGGCCAGGATATAGACTTCCCCGCAGGGCACCTTGGCCAGGACGTAGTCCAGGCGGGGGTTGACACAGATGGCGTAGTTCCCCGGGAGGGTCCAGGAGGTGGTGGTCCAGATGACGAAGTAGAGCTTATCAAGGTCGCAGTACTGGCCCAGGAGACCCTTGTCGTCCCGGATGGGGAACTTCACATACACGGTGGTGCAGGGGTCGTCCTGGTACTCGATCTCCGCCTCGGCCAGGGCGGTCTCGTCGCTGGGGCACCAGTACACGGGCTTTTTGCCCTTGTAAATATAGCCCTTTTCGTACATGGCCCCAAAGACCTTGACCTCCTGGGCCTCGAACTTGGGGTCCATGGTGAGATAGGGATGCTCCCAATCCCCCACCACGCCCAGGCGCTGGAAGCCCTTCCGCTGGAGGTTCACGAAGTTCTGGGCAAAGTCGTGGCAGGCGTTGCGGAACTCCGGGATGCTCATCTCCTTGCGGTTGAGCTTCTGCTTTTTGATGATGGCGCTTTCAATGGGCATGCCGTGGTTGTCCCAACCGGGGATGTAGTGGGTCTGATACCCGGCCATATGCTTGTAGCGGACGATAAAGTCCTTGATGCATTTGTTCAGGGCGTGGCCCATGTGAAGGTCGCCGTTGGAGAAGGGGGGGCCTTCGTGGAGGGTGTAGAGGGGCTTGCCCTCGTTGCGCTTGAGCATCTCGTGGTAGAGGTCCAGCTTCTCCCAGTTCTCCAGCATGCCCGGTTCCCGCTTGGGCAGCCCGGCGCGCATGGGAAAGTCCGTCTTGGGCAGGTTTACGGTGGCGTTGTAATCTTGGGACATCTCTCTTCTCTCTCCGATCCTTTCAAGAAATCACATCCGCCCCCTCAATCGGGGCGGACGGCCACGCGGCGCCCCCGGCTGTCCCGCCGGAGCACCGGCGGCGAGGGGCGCCGCGCAAGGCAGAAAGCGGGCGGGAAGCGCCGCTGCAGGTTACAGGCTTTCAAAACCGATCTGATCCCGGAGCGACCCATCTTCCCGGGGGGGCTGGGGGCGCACCGCCTGGAACAGCTGGGTGGCCTCCCCGTCTTCCGCGGGGCGGACGGCGGGCTCGGAGCCGCGGGAGGCCGGGCCGTCCACCAGCTTGGCCACGGAGTCCTCGATGCTCTTTACCGTGGTTTCCACCTCCACGCCCTGCTCCTGGGCCGCGGCGGGGGCGGCGGCGCCCAGCTTGTCCGAGGTGGCGGAGGCGATCTCGTCCAGAAAGCGCAGCTGTTCCTCGCAGAGGCGGCGTACCTTGGCGATGTAGCTGCCGGAGGCCGCCTTGGCCTTGTCCACCCGGGACTGCTCCAGGGCCGTGGCATTCTGGGCGTCGTTGATGATGCGCCGGGCCTCAGTCTCTGCCTGGCGGCGGAGTTCCTGGCAGTGTTTTTCCGTCTCCTGGGTGAGTTTGGCGCTGGTCTCCTTAGCGTCGTTTTCAATCTGGACGCTCATCTTCTGGGCGGAGAGCAGGGCCAGGCGCATGGCGTCCTCGGTGGAACGGTATTCCTCCACTTTCTCCACCAGCACCTTCAGCTTGCCCTTGAGCACGGCGTTTTCCTTCTGGAGCGCGGCGTAATCCTCCGCCACGGCCTCCATAAAACTTTCTACGCCGCCCATATCGTAGCCGCCGAAGACGGCCTTTTCAAAGCTTTTTTCCTTGATCTCCTGGGCAGTCAGCATATCCAATCGTCCTTTCTTTTTGGCTGCCGGAAAAGGCGGCGCCTTTTCCGGAAAAGGGCTCGCACTCCGCTTCGCACCTCGGCCGTCCGCCTGGGGCGCGGACGATTCGACGCACGCTCCGTGCGCGGTGTTTTTTGCCCGGCGCATGTCCGTGCAAAAAATGGATCTTATCGTATTTGCGCCGTGGACGGCGCAAACCCTGCGAAGCTGCGGGGCTTAGAAATATAAGCCGTTGTTTTCCAGCTCGTCGATCAGATCCCCCATGATGTCCACGTTGTAGGGGGTGATGATGTAGGTGTTCACCGCCACTTTTTTGATCTTGCCCTCCTGGGCGTAGGCCACGCCGGAGAGGAAGTCGATGAGCCGCCGGGCCACGTCCTTGTTGGTCTGCTCCAGGTTCATGACCACGGTGCGCTTGTCCCGGAGGTGGTCGGCGATCTCCGCGGCGGTTTCAAAGCGCTCGGGCTTCACCAGCACCACCTTCAGCTGGGTGGTGGCGTGGATGTTCACCACTTTGTTGTCCCGCTGGCGCACGCCGCCGGACATGCCTCCGCCGGACATGGCCGCGGACATGGCGGGGCTGGGAGCGGTGGCCCGCTCGAACTCCGCGTAGCTGGCGGCAAAGCTCTGGGGGCGCTTGGCCTCCCGCTGGGGCGCGGCCTGGGGGGAGGGAGCCGCCTCAGCCTCCGGGGCGTATTCCCCGCCCTCGTCCTCGTAGTCCAGTTCGTCCTCGTCGTCGTAGGGGCTGGTGAGTTTTTTGAAAGTATCCAGAATGCCCATGTGTCATCCTCCAATTATCTGTATGCCCTGGGGCCGAAAATGGCCGTGCCTACCCGGATCATGTTTGCCCCCTGGGCAATGGCGTCCGTGTAATCCATGGTCATGCCCATGGACAGAAACTCCATACTAACATTATTATATTTTTTCCCGCCAATGTCAACAAAAAGCTCGCGCATTTGCCGGAACCAGGGAATATTTGCCCCCGGCTGGGCGGAAATGGGCGGGATTGCCATGAGCCCCCGGACCCGGACGCCGTCTTCGGCGGCGGCCAGGGCCAGCAGCTCCGGCAGCGTCTCGGGGAGACAGCCGCCCTTCTGCGCCTCCCGGGCGATGTTTACCTCGATGAGCACGTCCTGGGTGACGCCCAGCTGCCGGGCCCGGCGGCGGATGCAGGTGAGGAGTTCCCCGCTGTCCACGCTCTGGATAAGGTCGCAGACCCCCACCACCTTGTTCACTTTGTTCTTCTGCAGGTGGCCGATGAAGTGAAGGGGCGCCCCGGCGTAAGCCCCCTGGGCCTGCTTTTCCACAAGCTCCTGGACCCGGTTTTCCCCGCAGGCGTCCACTCCGGCGGCGATGGCCTCCCGGACGGCGGCGGCGTCGTTCATCTTGGTGGCGGCCACCAGGATGACCCCGTCGCCGATCTCCCGGCGGATCGCCTGGACATTTTCCGCAATCGACATGGGACTTCCCTTCCTTTCCTCCATCAGCTGAGGATCATGCCGTCATAGAGCTCCCAGGCGCTGACGATGATCTCGTTGCCCTCCCGGAGGGCGTTGGTGTCCGTGGAAGCGGCCACCAGGCAGTATTCCTGATAGGTGTAAATGACCTCCACGTCTTTCCGCTCGGCCTGGCCGCCGGTGACGGTGTAGACATAGGCGCCCCCGGTCTCCTCGTCCTTGTGAACGGCGGATTGGGGCACCCGGATGCCCGTATGCTCCGAGAGGACCAGCTCCGCGTTCACCCGGCGCATGGCCATGGTGTCCGCCATGGCGTCGGTAATGGCAAGGACCACCACCTGCTCGTCCCCCTCGGCGAGGCTCCGGCTCACCACCCGGCCTGAGAGGCTGCCGCTGTAGTGCCGGCCAAACTCCAGGTCCACGTTCTGCTCCAGGGAGAGCTGGGAGGCGTATTCCGCCGGGAGGATGGCCGCGAAGTACCAGGTGTAACTGGTGACCAGCTTGCCTACGGCGGCGGCGTCCGGGGTGCGCTCCTCCTCCATGAGGGCGCGCAGGGCGCTGGGGGAGAGGCCCGTGACGCTGTCCTGGGTGAGGCTCTCCCAGCCGTCCACAATGGTGGAAAAGAGGCCCGTCGCCGGGGCGTAGATCCACGCGGCGTCCCCGTCCGCGGCGGAGCGGAGGCTGTTATACTCGCTCCGGAGGGCGCTGAGCTGCTCCTGGCTGACGGCCTCCCCCTCCCGGTCCAGGACCAGGGAGGAAAACTGCAGGGCCAGGGTGTCCAGTTCCGTCATGTCATGGCGGGCCACCGCCGCGGCCAGATCCCGGGCGGCGGTGCGGATGGCGCCGTCGCCCCCGGCCAGGGTGGAGCGGTTTTCCTGCTCTTCCAGAAGGGTCTCCATCCGCTGGATCTCCAGCTCCAGCTCCTGGATCCGGCTCTGGCGGGTGAGGGCGGCCTCGCTGCTGAGCTCCACGGCCAGGGGCGCGCCGGCGGAGACATGCTGCCCCTCGTCCACGGCCACCTGGACGCTGCCGCCGGAGCCGGTGAGGAGCATCTCGTCCCGCACCACCAGCCCGGAGGCAACCGTGCTCTCCCGCACCGTGGTGGTGACGGCCATGGCCGTCACCACGGGCCGGGCAAGCTGGTGCCAGACGTAGTAGCCCACATAGGCCGCCAAGGCCAGAAACACCAGTATGGCGGCCACTTTTGTAAAGCGATCGGTCTTTTCCATGGGTCTCCTTCGCGCGCCGCCCTCTCCTCCGGACGCGGCGGCGTCAGTCTGCGCTCTGTCCCTCCCGGGTCAGGTCCAGGGGACGGGGCGGGATCAGGGTGGAGATGGCGTGTTTATAGATCATCTGCTGCTTGCCGTCGGAATCCAGGATCACTGCGAAGCTGTCAAAGCCCCGGATGACGCCTTTCATCTGAAAGCCGTTCATGAGAA
>CALWOS010000081.1 GCA_944383185.1 uncultured Oscillospiraceae bacterium | reverse complement strand
GTCGCCCACGCCCTGGGCCGGGAGCGGGAACTGCCGGTGAAAAGCAAAAAGGCCCCCCGCCGCCTGGAGGAGATGACGGTGTTCCTGCTCCTCCACCAGGGGCGGATCGCCCTGCGAAAGCGGCCGGAGGCGGGCCTCCTGGCGGGGCTGTGGGAGTTCCCCCATGTGCCGGGGGCCCTGGACGAGGCCCGGGCCGGGGAGGTCCTGGCCTCGTGGGGGCTGCGGCCCCTGGACTGGCGGGAGAAGATCGAGGACAAGCACATCTTCACCCACGTGGAGTGGCGCATGACGGGGTATGTCCTGGACGTAACGGCCCCGGCGGGGGACTTCACCTGGGCGGAAGGGAAGGAACTGGAGGCCCTGGCGGTGCCCTCGGCCTTTTCCAAATACCTTGCCGCGGCGCGCCAGGCTCTGGCGGGCGCCGCCGGCGGAAGCGAAAGAGACGAAGCGACGCGCGGGCCTCTGGCCCAGACGACTACGCGGCCCGGCGCCGCGCAAAATTGGGGGAGCGACTATGAAAATCACCGCACTGGTGGAGAACACCACCAACAACCCATCCCTGGGGACCCAGCACGGCCTGAGCCTCTATATCGAGGCCAACGGCCGGAAGATCCTCTTTGACATGGGGGCTGACAGCCTGTTCCTGGAGAACGCGGAAAAACTGGGGATCGACATTGCCGGCGTGGACCTGGCCATCGTCTCCCACGGCCACGACGACCACGGCGGCGGCCTGGGGGCCTTTTTGGAGCACAACGAGAGGGCGCCGGTATATCTGAACCGCCGGGCCTTTGGCAACTACTACACCAAGCGGATGCAGATGCCCGTGTACATCGGCCTGCGCCAAGATTTGGAGCGCAGCCGGCGCATGGTGTTCGTGGACGAGTACACGCAGCTGGGGGACGGGCTGACGTTGTTCTCCGGCGTCACCGGAAAGGAGTACGCCTCCCCAGCAAATGCCCGGCTCTTCATGCGGAAGGGCCAGCGGATGGAGGCCGACGACTTCCTCCACGAGCAGGACCTTCTCATCGTGGAGGAGGGGAAGGCGGTGCTCATCGGCGGGTGCGCCCACTGCGGCATCGTCAACATCCTGGAGCGGTCCAAGGAACTGCTGGGCCGGGCCCCGGATGTGGTGGTGTCCGGCTTCCACCTGTACAACTCCGGCCTCCCGATGAAGGAGGAGGCCCGGTTCGTGGGCAGCGTGGCCAAGCGCCTGCGCCAGGAGCCCACCCACTACTACACCTGCCACTGCACGGGAGAGCGCCCCTTTGAACTCATGAAGGCGGACTTGGGCCAGCAGATCCAGTACCTGGCCGCCGGGGACACGGTGGAGATATGACCGCCTTCTCCTGCGCCCTCTGTCCCCGCCGCTGCGGTGCGGTGCGGACGGATATGGCGGGCGGCGGCTTCTGCGCCATGCCGGCGCTGCCGGTGGTGGCCCGGGCCGCCCTCCACTTCTGGGAGGAGCCCTGCATCAGCGGGCAGCGGGGCAGCGGCACCGTGTTCTTCTCCGGGTGCAATCTCCGGTGTGTGTTCTGCCAGAACGGGAAAATCAGCCGGGAGAACTTCGGGAAAGCCGTCACGGTGCCCCGCCTGAGAGAGATCTTCCAGCGCCTTGTGGACCAGGGGGCCCACAACATCAACCTGGTGACCCCCACCCACTTCACACCCGCCATCCGGGAGGCGTTGTCGGAGCCCCTGGGGGTGCCGGTGGTGTGGAACAGCGGGGGCTACGAACTGCCGGAGACGCTGCGAACCCTGGAGGGGCGGGTGCAGATCTACCTGCCGGATTTGAAATACGCCGGCAGCGCCCTGGCCGGGGCCTACAGCGGCGCGCCGGACTACTTTGAGACGGCCACCGCCGCCATCCGGGAGATGTTCCGCCAGGTAGGGCGGTGTGCCTTTGACGGGGAGGGGGTGCTCCAGCGGGGGGTCGTCATCCGCCACCTGCTGCTGCCCGGCGCCCTGGAGAACACCAAGGCGGTGCTGGACTGGATTGCCGGCACCTTCCCCCCGGGCGCGGTGCTGGTGTCCCTCATGTCCCAGTACACCCCCCAGCCGGGAGCGGCGGGCCTGCTCCGGCGGAAGGTCACCGGGGCGGAGAGCCGGGCGGCCCGGGCCTACATGGAGAACCTGGGACTCACGGCGGGGTACTATCAGGACAGTTCCTCCGCCCGGGAGGAGTATACCCCGCCCTTTGACCTGACGGGGGTATAGACTTCGCGCAAAAGGCAAAGGGCCTTTTGCGCGAAGTTTTTCTGCGGGAGAAGGAGCAATTTCCGTTTCCGGCGATTTTCAGGATTTCCATAGGGGAGATTCTATGGTATACTAAATACGATTCTGACAGTGTTTGGACGGATGGGGCGCAAATGGGGCCCCTCCGCGATAGGAGGGGTTATGCCCAGCGGGATTTTAATCATCGATAAGCCCTCGGACTGGACCAGCATGGACGTGTGCGCCAAACTCCGGGGCATTTACCACGAGCGCCGGGTGGGCCACGCCGGCACCCTGGACCCCATGGCCACCGGGGT
>CALWOS010000080.1 GCA_944383185.1 uncultured Oscillospiraceae bacterium | reverse complement strand
GAAGGCCCTGGAGGCCGGGGCGGCGGGGATCGTGGTGTCCAACCACGGCGGCCGGGGCCTGGACCAGGGCCCAGACCCGGCCGAGGTGATGGAGGAAGTTGCGGCTGAAGTGCAGGGGAGGCTGACCATACTGGCGGACGGCGGCATCCGCAGCGGCGTGGACGTTTTCAAGGCCCTGGCCCTGGGGGCAGACGGCGTGCTCATTGGCCGTCCCTTCGTGGCGGCGGTATACGGCGCCCAGGCCGAGGGCGTCTCCGCCCTGGTGGACAAGCTGGGGGCCGAGCTCTCGGATACCATGGCCATGTGCGGCGCCCACAGCCTCTCGGAGATTACCCGGGATATGGTCCGGGTGCTCCGGTAAGGGAAAAAAGAATTGACATTTCGGAAAAATCAGGTATAATAATATGGCCTGTCCAGAGGGCGGGCATATCCTTGCTCCCGCTTCGGGCGGGGGCCATAGTCCAGAAGGAGGTGCAAAACATGGCAAAGACAAGCGAGAAGTATGAGCTGATGTACATCATCAACCCCAACCTCAGCGAGGAAGAGACCGCCGCCATTGTGGAGAAGTTCAAGGCTCTGGCGGAGCAGCACGGCACGGTGGAGGAAGTGGAGGAGATGGGCAAGCGGAAGCTGGCCTATGAAATCAACTACATTTCCGAGGGCTACTACGTCCTGATGAAGTTCACCTGCGGCCCCGAGTTCCCCGCGGAGTTGGACCGTGTCCTGGGCATTACCGACGGCGTGATGCGCAGCCTTATCACCCTGCGCTACGAATAAGGGAGGCGGCCCATGCTCAACCACATCACTCTGATGGGACGGCTGACCCGGGATCCGGAACTCCGGTATACCGCCAGCAACACCCCTGTGGCGTCCTTTTCTCTGGCTGTGGACCGGGACTTTGCGCCCCGGGACGGCGGGGAACGCCAGACGGATTTCATCGACATTGTCGCCTGGCGGCAAACGGCGGAGTTTGTCTCCAAGTATTTCACCAAGGGCCAGCTGGCCGTGGTGAGCGGGCGGCTCCAAATCCGGGACTGGACGGACCGGGACGGCAACAAGCGCCGCAGCGCGGAAGTGGTTGCTGACAACGTATACTTCGGGGACAGCAAAAAAAGCCGCGAGAGCGGCGACAGCGGGGCCTATCGCGCCCCCCAGGAGAGCTATGGCCGCCCGGCGGCCCAGAGCGCGCCCCCCCAGAGCGCACCCAGCGCCTTTGCGGAGCTGGACGACGGGGACGACGGCGATCTGCCCTTCTGACATCAGCCAATACTGCAATAGGAGGAACGAGCCATGGCGTTCGACAAGAACAATAAGAACCGCAAGCGCAGAAAAGTCTGCCAGTTCTGTGTGGACAAGTGCGAGCACATCGACTATAAAGACACCGCGAAGCTCCGCCGCTTCATGTCCGAGCGGGGCAAGATCCTGCCCCGGCGCACCACCGGCACCTGCGCCCATCATCAGCGCCAGCTCACGGAGGCCATCAAGCGCGCCCGCCAGATCGCGCTGCTGCCGTACGTGATCGACTGAGCCTTAAAAAATGCCGCCCCACCGGGGCGGCATTTGAGACTGTCAAAAAGCCTCGCAGAGTTCGCGCCAACCGGCGCGAACCCAGTAAAATCCGTTTTCGTCCGCGACATGTGCGCGGGCGAAAACTCTTCTCGGCCCGCAAACGTGGGAATGGTCCGCCTTTCGCGGACAATTCCTGCGCTGCGGCGGGCCGCAACTGTTCCGTCGAAAAAGGCGCGCCTTTTTCGACGGCCTGAAAGCCGCCCCACCGGGGCGGCTTTTTTTGCTGGCGAGGCGGGGAAAGGGCCCCGTCCCAAAGACGGCGGCGCTGCCGCCGCTCCCGGGAACGCCGGATATTCTTTCCAAGTCCCGCACGGGCTCCTGCTTGGGAAACACATACCGCGCCCAGGGAAATTTGTCTGGCATGGTTTTTGCGCCGGGCGGGTTTTGTTAGGTTTGCATAAATTTTTGGTTTGTTTTTCCGGCGCAGGGCAGAGGACAGGGCTTTTGAGGCAGGGAGAATGCAGCCGCCGGAAGGCGCGGCTGCGCCCTGTGCCGGGGATTTGCAGAGCCGAAAAAGAAAACTGCAGCCGGACGGGAAAAGAGGGGGCAAAGCCCGGCATATTTGCAAGTTTGCAGAAAGCCCCTTGCACAAAGAATGTATACAGCATGTCATTGTGCAAGCGTTGTATACGAACTTTACGAAACCGGCTGGTTTGTGCAAAATTTATTTGTATACAACATAACCTGAAAATGATTGTTGATTTTCCTCCGGCAGGGGCTATAATGAAGATGCAGAGAGGATCTGCAAAATATGTTTGACTGCGCTTGCAGGAAAGGGGTATCCATCATGTTGGTTTTCGTGAGTCTGAGTTTGGCTTATCTTGCGGGTATGATCGGCTGGACTGTGTACGGCCTGCGGAAGAACTGATCCCCGCCCGGTGCGCAAGACCATAAGACGGAAAAGATGAAAAGAAACTGCGGAAGCGGCGGCTCCCGCAGTTTCTTTTCCGGCGTATGGAGAATCAAAGGTACGCGTCCAGGATCTTTCCGGCCTCATCGGGATCGGCGGCGGTGATATACACCACATAGTTCCCCGATGTGCGGATGATGGCCTTTTCCAGTTTGGGGACTTCCTCGGGGACATAGTTCCGGAAGGACTCGGTCTGGGCGGCCACCCGTGTCTCCATAGCCCCTGCGATGCGCTCGGCAGCGGCGGCGTCCGGGGCCTCAAAAACGGCCAGCTCCTCCGCCGTGGCGCCGGTGGAGCAGCGGACCAGGCACGTGGTGATGTCCGCCTCGTCCAGGCCGTAGAGCATAGCCACCACATCCACCTCAAAGGGTGGGTTGAGGATGTCGGAGAACACGCCCCCGTCCTCCAGGGCCGCGTCCAGGGCCGCCATGTCCAGTTCCGCGGGCGCTTCCTCCGCCTTGTCGCCACAGGCGCAGAGCAGCCCCGCCAGCAGCACCAGGGCCGCCAGCACTGCAAGTGTCTTTTTCATCTTACCCATCCTCTCACATCACAATCAGGCCTCAGGTTTCTTCCGGCGCATCCGTGCCGGCCACACTGGTCTCCGGGGCCGGAGACGGGGGCGTGTAGCTTCCCGGGGCATAGTGGGTGCGCAGGTACTCCAACCACACGGCGTATTCCTCCGCCGTGAAATGGACGCCGTCCGTGGTCACATTGGCCGGGAGATAGCCCGTGTCGTCCGCCAGGGCCTCCACCAGATCCAGATACCACATCTCCCGCTCCTGGGCCAGTTCCAGGAGTTTTTCGTTGTAGGCCAGGACCCGTTCCATGGTAAAGGTACCCTGGGCGGACTTGGCCGCGCTCACCGGGGTGAGGGACATGATATAAATCTCCGCGCCGGGCTGGCTGGCCTGGATGGTGTCCAGAAGGGCGGCGTACTGCTCTTTAAAATAATCCGGTTCATAGCCGATTTCATTGATGCCTAAAAGGATGTAAACCTTTCCATAAGTCCCTTGGGGCATTTGCGCAACCAGATCTCCCGCCCCCAGAACAGTCATGCTGGTGGAGGCGTATACATCGCAGGTTTTCAGCCCGCTGTAAAGCCGGAAGCCGTCCACCAGGGAGTTGCCCAAAAAAGCGGCGTCGGAGAAAAAGTCATCGTCGGCCGCGACCTCCTGGAGCGGTACCTTGCCGCAGGTAACCGGCGCCGGCGTGGGAGAGGGGGTGGGGCTGCTCCAGTCCGGATAGTCATCCTCCAGCCCCGGGGCCACCGGGGAGATGGACGCCGGCGGCTCGGTGGGCGGGACCGTAGTTTCGCCGCCGCTGCCGCAGGCGGAAAAAAGCGCCGCGCCAGCCAGGAGCGCAGCTATACATAATACTGACTTTCTAATATTATGAAAACGAGAATCCATGTTCGGTCTCCTTTAATCGACAGGATGTACCATTTATTATAGAAGCCGACGCACCGGGATGCAAGTGGCAAAACACCTAATTTCCCTGTGCGCTTTGTAGATTTTTCCCGACGAATTTCTGCAGTTTCCCACATAAAACGAGATTCAGCCCTGTGCTGGAGGCAAATGTGCGCCCTGGGCGTGATGGGCGTGAATTTTCATTTTGGGATCAGGGCAAAAAAATGTTGACCTTCCGAGGGAATTGTGGTATCATCTTTTTACCTGTCGGCTGACAGGCTTGTTTTGTTGCGCAAAAATGCGCCGCAAGCGGCGGGCCGCGGCCCATACAGGGAGGCAACTGCCCCGGAACCGGGGCAAATATGTGAGGAGGTGCCGAAAAACATGCGCGTGAAAGTGACCCTTCGCTGCAACGAGTGCAAGCAGAGGAACTACAACACGGTCAAGAACAAGAAGAATACCCCTGACCGTCTGGAACTGAACAAGTTCTGCCCCTTCTGCCGGAAGTACACCGTGCACAGCGAGACCAAGTAATAACGGGAGGCAGTGTGAACCATGGCAAATGACAAGCTTGAAAAAAGCAGCACCGCGCCCGTAAAGCGCGACACTGGCAAGCCCGGGCTCCGGAAGCGGATCGCCCGCTGGTTCCGGGAGATGCGCAGTGAACTCAAGAAAGTGGTCTGGCCCACCCCCAAGCAGACGGCCAACAACACTGTGGTGGCCCTGGTGGTCATGGCGGTGTTCGCCTTGGTAATCTGGGGGTTTGACAGCCTGGCCGGCGCCGGCGTGAACGCGCTGATCAGCCTGGCAGGGTAAGAGACCATGGCGGAAAGTGCAAAGTGGTATGTGATTCATACCTATTCCGGCTATGAAAACACCGTTTCCGCGGCCATTCTCAAGGCGGCGGAAAACCGCAGGATGCAGGACCTTATCGAGAGCGTCAACGTCCCCATGGAGACGGTTACCGAGCACACCGATGCTGGGGAGAAAACCGTGGAGCGCAAGGTGTTCCCCGGCTATGTCCTGGTGAAGATGATCCTCACCGACGAGAGCTGGCACCTGGTGCGCAACGTCCGGGGCGTCACGGGTTTCGTGGGCACCGGCGGCAAGGCCATCCCCCTGACGGATCAGGAGATCCAGGATATGGGCGTGGAGCGCCACGAGGTCGTGGTGGGCTACGCCGAAGGTGACACGGTAAAGGTCGTGGACGGTCCCCTGGAGGGCTTCCTGGGCACGGTGGACGAGCTGGAAGCAGACAAAGACCGGGTCCGGGTCATCGTGTCCATGTTCGGACGGGAGACCCCTGTGGACCTGGAGCTGGACCAGGTGGAGCCTGTCAAGGATTGATAAGACGTCCGGTTCCCCGTATCCCCCGCCGCCCGGCAAGTGGGGCGGCATCCCGGCGGAGGACGGCTCCGCCGGTACCATAAACCAAAACATCTGGAGGTGCACAAAAAGTGGCACAGAAAATAGTTGGCTATGTGAGATTCCAGGTCCCCGCGGGCAAGGCGACGCCCGCCCCCCCTGTGGGCCCGGCCCTGGGACAATACGGCGTGAACATCGCCCAGTTCACCAAGGACTTCAATGAGCGCACCAAGGGCGACATGGGCATGATGATCCCCGTGGTCATCACCGTGTACGCTGACCGCAGCTTCACCTTCGTCACCAAGACCCCCCCTGCCGCGCTGCTGATCAAGAAGGCCTGCGGCATTGAGACCGCCTCCGGCGTGCCCCAGCGGGACAAGGTGGCCACCATCAGCAAGGATGACGTCCGCAAGATCGCCGAGCAGAAGATGCCCGACCTCAACTGCACCGACATCGAAGCGGCCATGTCCATGATCGCCGGCACCTGCCGGAGCATGGGCGTAGTGGTTGGCGACTAAAGGCCGCCCTGCGCGCCTGACGTGGGAGGATCGTTCCATCCGACGAACCACACATTGAAGGAGGATACACACAAGTGTTCAGAGGTAAAAATTATAAAGAGAGCGCAAAGCTCGTTGACAGAGCCAACCTGTACGATCCCGCCGACGCCTTCGCCCTGGTGATCCAGGCCAGCAAGGCCAAGTTCGACGAGACTGTGGAGCTCCATGTAAAGCTGGGCGTGGACAGCCGCCACGCCGACCAGCAGGTCCGCGGCGCCATCGTGCTGCCCCACGGCACCGGCAAGAGCGTGCGCGTCCTGGTCTTCTGCAAGGACGAGCGCATCCAGGAGGCCCTGGACGCCGGAGCCGACTATGCCGGCAACCAGGACCTGATCCAGAAGATCCAGGGAGAGAACTGGTTTGAGTTCGATACTGTCATCGCCACCCCCGACATGATGGGCACCGTGGGCCGCCTGGGTAAGCTCCTGGGCCCCAAGGGCCTGATGCCCTCTCCCAAGGCCGGCACCGTCACTCCCGACATCGCCCGGGCCGTCAGCGAGTCCAAGGCCGGTAAGATCGAGTACCGCCTGGACAAGACCAACATCATCCACTGCCCCATCGGCAAGGTTTCCTTTGGTCCCGAGAAGCTGGTGGACAACTACACCGCCCTCATCGGCGCCATCATCAAGGCCAAGCCCGCCGCCGCCAAGGGCCAGTATATCCGCAGCTGTGTCACTGCCAGCACCATGGGCCCCGGCGTGAAGATCAACGCCAACAAGCAGGCCTGACTCCGGTTCGATCCAAAAAGCGCCCCGCTTTCCGAAAGAAAGCGGGGCGCTTCAGCTTGTCGAAAAACCTTCGGAGAATTCGCGGCCGCAGCCGCGGATCTATGCCCCTGAAGAACTTCCCTCCTCGCGGCACAGCCGCTGCGGCCTCCGCTAAAAATGTGCCGCTGGCACATTTTCTTTACGCTGCGGCCTCGGAAAAAACTCTTCTCGCGGAGCGTGCGTGTCAGGCCCTCCTTCGTATACCCCGCCGGAGCCCAGCGAAGCGGGTCCGGCGGGGAGAGGAGGCATAGCGGAGCGAGCGACGCCAGCCGTTTACGGCGGGCGGAGGGATACGCAGCTTATGCCGACGACGCGGAGTGTGATCCCTTTGTCGGAAAAGGCGGCACGCCTTTTTCGACAGTCTCCAGCCCCCTTTATCCAAGGGGGCCTTGGGGATCAGAGGGGGCGGGCAGGATCTCCACCCGGTTGTCCTCCGTGACCCGGAGGCGGCCGGCGCAGGCCAGGGCCACGGACTGGACCAGGAGGGGCTGCTCCGCCTGG
>CALWOS010000079.1 GCA_944383185.1 uncultured Oscillospiraceae bacterium | reverse complement strand
CTGTACTGGCGGCAGACGTCGGACTTCCTCCCGCCGGAGGACGCCCAGTTCGCCGCTTACCGCCGCCTGGGCCGGAGCACCCGGAGCGTCTCCCACACCTTTACCTACAGCCTGGCTTTCATGACGGGGGGGCTGCTCTATATCACGCTGTGGCTCCTGTTCCGCTATCTGGCCATCCGATAATACGCTATTGCGTTTCCCGGAAAAATGGGGTATACTGTCAGGGAATCCACAGAAACGGCCCAGGACAAGGCTGCACTAGTCGGGGAGCCAGCGGTGCCCTGTAACCTGCAATCCGCTATAGCAGGGATGAATTCCCGACTGAGGATATGTGATGTGTTGTCTGCCCGGAGTAAGCAGCGTTGACGACCCGGTCTCGCGCAACGGGAACCCGTGAACCATGTCAGGCGGGGAACCGAGCAGCATTAAGCGGGCGCAACCGTGTGCCGCGAGGGCGCCGGGCCCGAGCCGGCTGCTCCGGTAACGGGTGTATCACCTATTCGAAGAAGGGTGTGCAGTCTTGTCATGGGCCGTTTCTTTTTGTTTGGATCTGTGAGTTTGAAGTGGCGCCGGAGGTGAAACGCGTGTATCAGGCCCTCTACCGGAAATACCGGCCCAAGACATTTGACGACGTGGTGGGCCAGCCCCAGGTCACGGAGACCTTAAAGCGCCAGGTGGAGACGGGGCGGCTGAGCCACGCCTATCTCTTTATCGGCACCCGGGGCACCGGCAAGACCACCTGTGCCAAAATCCTGGCCAAGGCGGTCAACTGCGAGCACCCGGACCACGGCAACCCCTGCGGCCGGTGCAAGGCCTGCCTGGGGATCGAGGACGGCTCCGTCCTGGACGTGGTGGAACTGGACGCGGCCTCCAACAACGGCGTGGACAATGTCCGGGCCCTCCGGGACGAGGCGGTGTTCACCCCCGCCTCGGTGCGGAAGCGGGTGTATATCGTGGATGAGGTGCATATGCTCTCCATGGCCGCGTTCAACGCCCTTCTGAAAATCCTGGAGGAGCCCCCGGAGCACCTCATGTTTATCCTGGCCACTACGGAGCTTCAGAAGGTCCCGGCCACCATCCTCTCCCGCTGCCAGCGCCACAGCTTCCGCCGCCTCTCCCCGGAGACCGTGGCCGCGCGCCTTTTATATGTGGCGGAGCGGGAGGGCATCCCCCTGACGGCGGACGGCGCGGCCCTCCTGGGCCGGCTGGCGGACGGAGCCATGCGGGACGGGCTTTCCCTTTTGGACCAATGCGCCGGTAGAGAGGGGGCCATCGACACCACCGCGGTACTCCAGGCCATGGGCCTGGGGGGCAATCTCCGCACCTTGGAACTCCTGGACGCCGTCCGGAACGGGGACACACCGGGGGCGCTGGAACAATTTTCTGCCCTCTGGCGGGACGGGAAGGACCCGGCCACGCTGCTCCAGGAGCTTTCCACCCTGCTCCGGGACGTGCTCATGACACGGGTGGCCCCCAAAAGTGGCGCCGGGCTGTGTACCGGGGGCTATGCCCCGGACACTCTGGCCAGACTGGCGGAAGCGCTACCGGAGGAGACGCTTTTGTGGCAGCTGCGCACCATTCAGGACGCCCTGGGCGCCATGCGCAGCGCCCCCAACCCCCGCACGGGCGCGGAGCTGTGCCTGGTGCGCCTGTGCGAACCCCGGCTTGCCGGGGGGCTGCCCGCCCTGGAATCCCGGGTGGCCCGGCTGGAGCAGGGGGGACTGCCCCAGGCGGCCCCGCCCCGGCCAGACCATCAGACAGCTTCGGCGGAAAGGGCCGCGCCTTCCGCAGCGCCTGCGCCGGAGCCAAAGTCCGCGTCCGCACCGGAACCGGAGACGGACCGCCCACCTTGGGACGAGACCCCGCCCCCGCCGGGGGACGAGGATCTCCCCCCCTGGGAGGAGCCAGCCGGGGAACCGGCGGCGTCCGCGCCCCCGGCTGGGGATGCGCCGGAGATTGAGGCGCCGCCCGCTGCGCCGGCTGCGCTGTCCGGCCAGGGGAAATGGCAGGAATTTCTGGACCTGGCCCAGCGGGAGCTGGATCCCAGCCTCTATGTGCTGCTGCGCGACGACTACCACTGCCGGGGCTGCCTGGAGGGAGGGGAGCTGCGGCTCTACCCCCAGAACGCCTTTGCCCGGGGCATCCTGGAAAAGGCCTCCCAGACCATCGCGGCTTTGGCCCAGCGGGCGGCGGGAGGGCCGGTCCGCGTGCAGTTTTTGGAGGGGGCGGGGCCGGAACAGCCCGCCAGCTCCCTGGATGCGCTGATGAAATTCGGAAATGTGACCTTTGAATAATCGCTTTGAAAATAAAAGGAGGAGACGAAAATGGCCAGAGGTGGATTTCGCGGTATGCCTGGCGGCGGCGTGAACATGAACATGATCAAGCAGGCCCAGAAGATGCAGCAGGACCTGATGAAGATGCAGGAGGAGCTGGAACAGGCCAGCTATGAGGCCAGCGCCGGCGGCGGTGTGGTCACGGCCACGGTCAGCGGCAAGCGGGAACTCACGGCCCTGGTCATCGACCCCGAGGCAGTGGACCCGGACGATGTTGAGATGCTTCAGGATATGGTCATGGCCGCCGTGAACGAGGCTTTGCGCAAGGCGGAGAGCGCCGCCGCCACCAACATGTCCAAGCTTACCGGCGGACTGAACCTGGGCTTTTAACCCGTAGGAGGCTTGACCATGCGTATCACTGTGGCGGGCTGCGGCCGCTGGGGCAGCTTCATTGCCTGGTATCTCTGCCGGATCGGCCATGCCGTCACCCTCTATGGCCGGCCCGAGAGCCGGAATATGCAGCGCTTTCTCGCGGAGCGGCGCAACGACTACCTCACCCTCCAGCCGGAGCTTGCCCTCTCCACGGACCGGGCCTGTGTGGCCGGGTGCGACGTGCTGGTGATCTCTGTGGGCTCCCAGAGCCTGGCGGGGCTTTTGGAGGAACTGCGCCCCTGCGGTGCGGCGGGGAAGAAGATCGTGCTGTGCATGAAGGGGCTGGAGGTGTCCACGGGCCGCCGCCTGAGCCAGGTGGTGGCGGACGCCTATGGGGAAACTTGCCCGGTGGCGGTTTGGCTGGGACCGGGCCATGTCCAGGAGTTTGTCCGGGGCGTGCCCAACTGCATGGTCATCGACAGCCAGAGCACCGCCCTCCAGGAAGAGCTGATCGGCGCCTTTGCCGGGGACCTGATCCGGTTTTACTACGGCAGGGATCTCCTGGGCAACGAGATCGGCGCGGCGGCCAAGAACGTCATCGGCATTGCCGCCGGCGTGCTGGACGGCCTGGGGCTCACGACCCTCAAGGGCGCCCTCATGAGCCGCGGCACCCGGGAGATCGCCCGGCTCATCTCCGCTATGGGGGGCAATGAGCTCTCGGCCTATGGGCTGTGCCACCTGGGAGATTATGAGGCCACGGTGTTTTCGCCCCACAGCCGCAACCGGCGCTTTGGCGAAGCCTTTGTCCAGGGGGAGCCGTTCACCAAGCTGGCGGAGGGCTACTACACCGCCGCGGCCCTCATGGAACTGGGCCAGCGCTGGAAGGTGGAACTGCCCATCTGTGCGGCGGTATACGCCATGCTCTATGAAAACGCGGAGCCGCAAGGGGAAATTGACCGCCTCTTCACCCGGAGCCTGAAGCAGGAGTTCTAGCCGGGGGGAACGGAGCAGGCATCAGATGAAAAACAGCAGCGCCGGAGAGGATATCCCTCTCCGGCGCTTTGGCGTAGGGGGTCTTACGCGGCGGCAACTGCCGGCAATGTGATCCCCACATATTCCATGACGTCCGTCACATAGTGGACCGGGATGATCTCCAGGGCCTGCTTGACCTCGTCGGCCACATCTATCAGGTCGTCCACATTTTCCTCCGGGATAAAGACCTTTTTCACCCCGGCGCGCTGGGCGGCCATCAGTTTCTCCGGCAGGCCGCCGATGGGCATGACCACGCCCCGCAGGGAGACCTCGCCGGTCATGGCGCACGCCGCGTCCACCGGCGTCCCAGTGACCAGGGAAGCCAGGGCCGTTGTCAGCGTGATGCCCGCCGAAGGGCCGTCCTTGGGCACCGCGCCCGCTGGGACATGGACATGGAGGTCATTTTTTTCCAACAGCTCCGCTTTGTCCGGGAACATGGACTTCACCAGGCTCACCGCGATCTGCACCGACTCCTTCATCACGTCGCCCAGCTGGCCGGTGATGACGGTCTTTCCGCTGCCCTTGGTGAGCAGGGACTCGATAAACAAAATCTCGCCGCCTGCCTGGGTCCAGGCCAGCCCGGTCACGATGCCGGGCGCCTTGGCTTCCAGAACACGGTCATGGCGGATGGGCGCGGCCTCCAGGAGCGTACGCAGATCTCCGGGTTCTACGGACATCTGCTCCGCCTCGCCGCTGACCAGTTGCACCGCCGCCGCCCGGCACAGGGTGTCCAGCCGGTTTTTCAGCCCCCGGACGCCGGCCTCCATGGTATAGTCCGCAATGACGGAACGGAGCGCGTCGTCGCTGATGGACAGCTGTTCCTCCGCGATCCCGGCCTTCTCCATGGCCTTGGGCAGCAGGTGCCGCTTGGCGATCTGGAACTTCTCCAGGGCGGAGTAGCCGGGAAAGGAGATGACCTCCATCCGGTCCAGCAAGGGGCCGGGGATGGTGTCCGTGGTGTTGGCGGTGCAGACGAACAGCACGTCGGACAGGTCATAGGGCACATTCATGTAGTGGTCGGTGAAGCTGGAGTTCTGCTCCGGATCCAGCACTTCCAGCAGGGCGCTGGAGGGGTCGCCGCCGTAGTCCCGGACCAGCTTGTCCACCTCGTCCAGTACCACCACGGGGTTGGAAGCGCCGCTGCGGCGGATGCCCTCCATGATGCGGCCGGGCATGGCGCCGATGTAGGTGCGCCGGTGGCCGCGGATCTCTGCCTCGTCCCGGACGCCGCCCAGGCTGACCCGCACATATTTGCGGCCCAGGGCTTTGGCGATGCTCTGGCCGATGCTGGTCTTGCCCGTGCCGGGGGCGCCCACAAACAGGAGGATGGAGCCGGACTGCTTTTTGTTCAGGGCCATCACCGCGATCTGCTGGAGGATGCGGGCCTTGGTCTTCTTCAGGCCGAAATGATCCTCGTCCAGTATGGCCTTGGCAGCCTTCAGGTCAATGTCGGCGGCCGGCTCCTTCTTCCAGACCAGGCTGGTGACGAAGTCCAGATAGTCATAGAGCATCCCGTACTCGTGGCCGTCCTTGCCCTCCTGCTTCATGCGGTTGAGGATCTTTTCCGCCTCGGCCCGGGCGGTGTCGTTCATGCCGGACTCTTGGATCTTCTGCTCAAACTTCTGGATGTCGGTCACGTTTTCCGGGTGCAGTTTGTCTAGCTCGTCCTGCAGGAAACCGATCTGCTTGCGGATGGCCTGCTCCCGGTAGAGCTGCTCATTGTTCTCCTTCTGGGCGGTCTGGGCCTCTTTGTTGACCTTGAAGAGCTCCAGGGACTCGTAGAAGGCCTTCTCCATCTTCTCTGCCCGCCGGGCCACGGAATCCTCCGCCAGAATGGCGAATTTCTCCTCATTGGAGATCTGCAGCATGGAGGAGGTAAAGGCAATCAGTTCGTTCATGTTGCTCCAGCGCATGATGTAGTTCCGGGCGCCCATGAGCCACTGGGTGCCCTCCAGGGCGTCCAGCATGGCCTCGCGCATCTTCTGGAACCGTTCCTGCTGTTCCTCCAGATCCAGGTCGCTGAGTTCCGGGCGCGTGCGGAGCTGGACCTGGAAGTGCTTTCCGTCCGACTGGATGGCGTCCAGGTCCACCCGGCTGGTGGTGCGGACCAGGGCCCATTCGTCCTCGACGCGCTCCACCACGCCGCGGGTGGCAATGGGGTAGATATCCTCTGCGGAGATATGTCCTTCCTTCTCGTCCCGCTTCAGCATCAGAAAGAGGACTTTATCGCCGGCGCTGACCGGCTTGTCCGATTTGCCGTTCAGGTACTCCAACTGAAAGTAGCAGGAGACATTCGGCAGAGACAGCATGTTGTAATAGGTAATGGTAATCAAATGGTTTCACCTCATTCAGATCGTTGGATCCCTTTTTGCTTTGCGTGATTCTTAGTCCAAGTTCAGTTTTTCCAGGGCGACCCGGCACGCGTCGGGAACCTGGCTGCACAGCAGGGTCCGGACCGCGTCCTCCGTCCCGGCCCGGCAGGCGGTTTCATAGTACCAGCACTTGTATTCCAGCAGGGAGAGGGTTTCCTGCAGCTCGGCAATCTGCCGTTCCACGGCTGCCTTCCTGCGCCGGAAAACTTCCAGCCGCTGTTCCAGGGTGGCGTCACCCTCCTGGGCAAGGCCGATAAACGCCTTGATCTCCTTGACGGACAGGCCGGACTTTTTCAGACAGCCAATGACCTTGAGCGGTCCGTAGTCCTTCTCGGTGAATACCCGGATGCCGCCCCTGGACCGCTCTACAAAAGGGAGCAGCCCCTCCTGATCGTAGTACCGCAGGGTGGATGCGGCTACTCCCAGGAGTTCCGCCATCTCTCCCACCGTATAGAGCATGTAATCACTCCCTCGAAGCGCATAACTTAAAGTAACTTTAATATTATAAAGATACTTAAATGTAGTATAGCTACTTTAAGAAAAATGTCAATGAATTTTTTGTGAATTTCGGATTCTGCGGCCAAACGGCTGCCTTTATAGGGGCTGTCCTGGAGAACTTCAGCGTTCTTTGGCCTTCTGTGGGCGTGACGCACGGCCCGGACGGGCAAAGGAATGCTTTGTACGATTGAGATAATAGAAACATCCGCCGGGCCCACACCCGGCGGATATTCTTGTCTCTTATGTATGCCGATGAAGTACGCGCGACCAAGCTTCAGCTATTTTGTACCGGCGCACAAATCAACGAACAGCCGCATCAGCGGACTGATCCATTTGTTCTTGTGGTAAGCGCAGACGGCGGAAATGGCGCTGCCTGTAAGCCCGGTGGGGATCTCTTCCAGTTCTCCAGCGTCCAGGTCCGCCTGCACGGCAAATGTGGGCAGGTAGGAAACCCCCACATCGTTTTTTACCAGGTTGATGATGGTGGGAACGCTCCACAATTCAATGGTATGGTCAAGAAGGATCGACTTCTTCTGCAGATACGCCTCAAAGATCTGCCGGAAGATGCAGTTCTTCTCGTTGATGACGAAGGGGACGGGGATGCTCCGGTCCGGCGTGATGAAGTCCGGATACCGCTGTTTGGTTCCGGGAGAGGCCACGAGCGACATGGGATAACGGCCCATTGGATGGATCGTGAGATTGGCGCCGAAGCCCCCTACATCCTCATAAAACAGGCCCAGGTCCAGCGTGCCGTTCAGCAGCTCGTTTCGGATGTCATAGCAGTTCATGGATTGCAGGAACAGCCGGGCGTTGGGCGCCCGCCGATGAAATTCCTTCAGGATCGAGGGCAGGCGGTAGCAAAGCAGCGTCTCTCCGACCCCGATGCTCAAGCTGCCCTGGCACTGCGAGAGGTCCGCCCCGAAAAAGCGCAGCTTATCCACGGATTGCAGGATTTCGTCCACATAGGGCACCAGCTGCTCGCCGGCCTTGGTCAGAACCATTCTGCGCCCGATCTTCTCAAATAGGGTGACCAACAGTTCCTGCTCCAGCTGCCCGATTTGGAAGGTGATGGTGGACTGCGTGTAATTCAGCTTTTCGGCGGCTTTGCTGAATCCACCTTCCTTCACAATGGCCCGGAAGGTCCGCAAGTATTTCAGTTCCATTGCAACGTCCTCTTATAATTCAATATTTTTGAAATTTAAATATAATTATTTCAAATTTACACAACAATACTTTGGGTGTATTATATCCAAGAAAAGAGAAGATTGCAACCGTAAAAAAGAGGGACGTTACGCGTGGCGCAAAATAGAAACTGCAGCCTGCCGCTGCAAAAAGGATATGTGGTTTTCATGTACTTGCTTGGCCTTGCGGGAACCTGTGCCGGCGTCTCGATCTGCCTGAAGAGCGCCATGGGGATTGACGCGTGGAATGCGTCGATTGCGGGCCTGGCGGAAATCACGCCGCTGAGCCTGGGGACTTGGACGGTTCTGATCCATTTGGCTTTTTGGCTCATCTCGGCTTTGCTTGACCGGAAGTTCCGATGGCTCTGCGTATTCCCGGTGATATACAAGGGGATCATCCTGGATTTGGTGAAGCCATGGATCGACCAGGCGGCCCTTCCGGACGATATGATGTCGCGGCTTCTGTGTTTTCTGGCCGGCTACCTGGTCATTGCCGTTTTTACGGGAATTTATATTGCAACAGGGTACCCCCGCATGCCCGTGGACGGGCTCATGTTTTCCCTGGCCGCCCTGTTGCGCACGGACATCAGGTGGTCACGGCTGCTGATGGAGATCATCGGTTTTGCCGTCATGTTTTGGGTCGGGGGCGCCTTCGGGGCCGGCACCGTGATCATGACGCTGACTTGCGGATATATGTTTTCTGCCTGCAAATATCTGGCAGAGAAACTGCTGTTGCGCAGTATCCTTACAGAGCAGAACGAACAATAGGAGGAATTGAGATGTATTTGCTTGCACTGGCCAAATGGGAGGACGTCGAGAAATGCTATGCCATCATCCAGGAGGCAAAACAATTTCAGAAGGCGCAGGGCTTCACCCAGTGGACGGAAGGCTACCCCAATTTGGATACGATCCGGCAGGACGTTGAGATGGGAAAAGGCTATGTCGTCACCTGCGGCGATCAGATCGCGGGGTACATGTGCATCGACTTTTCCGGGGAGCCCGCCTATGAGAACATAGAGGGCAAGTGGAATACGGATCTGCCCTATGCGGTGGTCCACCGCATGGCGTTCAGCCGGAATTTCAGGAACCAGGGCCTGAGCGGCGTCACATTTTCTCTCATTGAGGACTTGTGCCGGTCCAAAGGCGTCAGAAGCATCCGCGTCGATACCGACTTCCCCAATAAGCGGATGCAGCACATTCTGGAGAAGAACGGATTTTCCCAGTGCGGGGTCATCGTGTTTCAGGGAAGCGGGAAGCTGGCGTATGACAAGACCTTAAAAGCATAAAATGGCCATGTGCCGCCGGAGGCGGCCCGGCCTGATATCAAAGCAGCGCATGTGGGCCGTCTCCGGCCCACATGCGCAAAATTTTGCGCGCCGTTCGTTTTTTGCCTGCGTGGCGTGTGTGGAGTTTCACAGCGCAACCACCTTTGGGCCATGCGGCGTAGCCGGGATTCCGGCAAGGCGCTTCCGGCTGCGCAGGGATTTTCCGGCTATCTGGCAATTTCCTGGTTGCCCGTGGACCACACATGTTGCTCCTTGGCGGAGGCCGGCGTGTTCTGGGCCATGACGCCCACCAGCTTATGGGGGACATAGGGCTCCTCCAGATAAGCGCACTCCTCCGCTGCCAGAGCCAGGTCAACCGCTTGGGCGGCCCCTTCGATGTGATGCAGTTTGGTCGCCCCCACCACGGGGGCGGTCACCTTGGTCAGCAGCCAGGCCAGGGATATCTCCGTCATGGAGACGCCCCGTTTTTCCGCCAGCTCCGCCACCCGGCGGATGATCTCGCCGTCCTGCTCCGCGGTGGCGTCGTACTTGAACTTGGCATAGCTGTCCTCTTCCAGCCGCTTGGAGGTCTCCCCGGGGTGTTTGGAGAGCCGGCCCCCGGCCAGAGAACTGTAGGGCGTCATGGCGATGTTGTCCTCGGCGCAGAGCTTTGCCATTTCCCGCTCTTCCTCCCGGAAGATCAGGTTGTAATGGCCCTGGATGGACACGAACTTGGCAAAGCCCTCATTTTCCGCCAGGGCGTTGGCCTTGGCCAGCTGGTAGGCAAAGCAGTTGGAGATGCCGA
>CALWOS010000078.1 GCA_944383185.1 uncultured Oscillospiraceae bacterium | reverse complement strand
GGAGCGCAATCCCATTTTCCGGAAGCTCCGCTTCCGGAGAGGGGTCTCGCGCCCCCCTCGATGGAAAGCCTCCGGCTTTCCATCGAAATGCTTACACGAGGACGATGCCCAGCCGCTCGGCGGCAGCCTTGGCCTCGTCCAGGCTGGGGCTGGCGTCCCGGAGGACCAGGCGCCCGCCGCCCCGGTTGAGGGTGTCCACCATGGCGGTCATCTGGTCGGTCTCGATGGTGATGCGCTGGAGGGACTGCTCCTGCCCTTCCACGATGTCCACCTGAACGCCCATGTCCTTGACCATCTGGACGGACTTGTTGTACATCTCATAGTCCGAGGTGGAGGCCCCGAACACAGCGCCCATGAGCACGCCGGGGATGTTGATGCTCCGGCGGGCGAAAAGCTCGGGATAGAGCTCCACGGTAACCTTTTTGATCTTGCCCTTGGCCAGCTCGTGACAGATCCGGGCGGCATTGGTGGGGCTGCCCACCGCCTGGGAACTGCCGCCCACCACCGCGTCGCCGAAGGTGTGGAGGATGTCCTTGGTGCCCTGGGCCAGCTTCTTGGCGTTTGCCTGGGCCTTGGCCAGAGTCTCCTCGATCTTCTTGGCCTCTGCGTCCTTCACCTCCTGGCTCACCAGGGACTCCACGGCGGGTTTCCGCTTGAAGAAGGGCTCCATGTACTCCACGACGGTGGGGACGATGGCCTTGCCGGACTGGATGTGGACCTCCGCGGCCATGGCCAGCATCACGTCAAAGGGGACGTTCACCGTCATGTCCACCTTCATGCACAGCCGGGCGGAATACATGCCGATGAGGATGGCGCCGCCCACATGGGTGGTACACAGCGCCGGCACCAGGACGCGGGGGGTGCAGGGCACGCCGATGGTGGGGCTCAGGGCCAGGACCATGGCCTTCTCCATGGCCTCGGGCGTGCCGTTTTCAATGGAGACGGTGGCCGCGGCGATGCAGGCGGAGCCGGCGCCGAAGCCCTCCATGTTGCAGCCGGTGGTGACCTTGCCCACCCGGAAAAGGCTGCCGATCTTGAGGATCAGCGCGGCGGTCTCGGCGATGGTCTTTTCGTCATAGCCGTGGACCATCATGGCCTTGATGAAGCCGGCGTAGGGGCAGCTGTCACCGGTGCCGGCGCAGGGGCGCAGGCCGATGCAGTGGTTGCCCACCTGGGCGGCCAGGGTGTAGAGCAAAGCGTTGTCCAGGAAGCTGTCGGAGTAGCACTTGGGGCCCTCCTGGGCGGCCAGCTGAGAGGCCACGGTGCCCAGAAGGATGCTCTCCCCGTCCTTGGCGCCGATGTCCACGGCCTTGAGGTTATGGGCATATTCGTTCATGATGCCGGTGAGGATTTCCTCCCGGCTCAAACCGGTGCGCAGCTCTGTTTCCACCAGCACCACGTCCACCACCCGGGTGTTGTATTCCTTGGCGATGGCGATCATCTCGCTGACGGTCAGGGGCAGCTTTTCCTGAATCGCGGCTCTGATATCGGGCATAAGATTCACCTCATATTCACAGTTTTATGTCTCCGCCGCCTCCGGGACTGCCCGGGGGCGGCGGGATGCGGGGCGTCGCGCCTTTAGTGGCTGTCCTTCACCACACGGCCGGTGCCGTAGTTGGCCTCGATCTCCCGGATCTCGTGGAGGCCCACGATCTCATTGAACTGGGCGAAGGGGATCATCTTGTCGATCATGGTGGCGGTGGTGCCGTCCCGCTTCAGGCCCTCCCACAGGTCCACCATGGCCTTGGTGAGGACATAGACGGAGGCGGTGGGGTAGATGGTGAGGTTGTAGCCCAGGGCCTCCAGCTCGTCGTTCTTGAGCATGGGGGTACGGCCGCCCTCCACCATGTTGGCCAGGGTCAGGCAGTTCAGGGTGTCGTTGATGAGCTTCATCTCCTCGGGGCTCTCGGGGGACTCCACAAAGAGGATGTCGGCGCCGGCCTCTTTGTAGGCCTGGGCGCGCTCCAGGGCGGCGTCGATGCCGTACACGGTACGGGCGTCGGTACGGGCCATGATCATCATGTCTCCCTGGCGGGTGTCCACGGCGGCCTTGATCTTGCCCACCATCTCCTCCATGGGGATGACCTCGCGGCCGATCATGTGGCCGCACTTCTTGGGCATGACCTGATCCTCCAGCTGGATGACGGCCACGCCGGCCTTCTCGTACTCCCGGACAGTGCGCATCACGTTCACGGCGTTGCCGAAGCCGGTGTCGGCGTCGGCCACCACGGGCACGCCGGCGGCCTCCACCATGTTGCCGGCCCGCATGACCATCTCGCTGAAGGTCATCAGCCCCACGTCGGGCTTGCCCAGGTGGCTGGCGCTCTGGCCGTAACCGGTCATGTACACCGCGTCAAAGCCCAGCTTGCCGATGATCTTGCCGGTGAGCATGTCATGGGCGCCGGGGGCGACGATCATTTTCTTGGTGGCGAAGAGCTCGCGCATTTTCTTGGCTCCGTTCATGGTTCAGTCAACTCCTAAATCAATATAAAAATAATAAAATAATATGAACTATAAAGTTCCGATTTCCCAGGCGCCGCGCCTGGCTTTTACTGTTCCCGCTCCTGCCGGGCGACATAGCCCTTCAGGAAGCGCAGGGCCTCGTCCGGGTAATGGCGGCCCAGGACGCCCATGGCGTAGAGCAGGTAGTCCTTGTCCAGGAGGATCTCCGGATCCTCCGGAGGGAGCAGGGAGATGCCGGGGTCGGCAAAGCAGCGGGCCACCATGGCCCGGGTCTTTTTCTCGTCCATGTGGACAAAGATGCCCCCCACGCACAGCACCCGGCGCACGCCCCGGAGATCCCGCCCCACTGCGGTTCCGGCCAGGACGCCCATGACCGTGTCCGTCTCGGCAAGGTAGCTCCCGGCGTGGCGGCGCAGGGCCACCTGGATGGCGCACTGGGCCAGGGCCCGGTCCAGGCAGGCCTCCTTCTCGTTCTGGGGGACGTGGTCCGTGTGCTCTTCCAGCATCTCCGTATAGTCCAGGACCTCCTGAGGCGTCACGTCGAAATCCTCGTCCATGGCCCGGACCACGGCCTTGGGGCCCACGGCCTCGGGAATGCCCGTGGCGCTGACCCGCAGCCCCAGGTTCCCCTCCACGGTGCGGTAGGAAAACTGCTTTTCGTTGTTGATGACAAGGCCCCGCTCCTCAATGGTGAGATCCTCCAGCTCCGGCAGGGCGGAGTGGATGTCCGTGGTGGCGCCGCCCAGGTCAATGAGGATGAGGCTGCCGATGCCGTCCTCCTCATAGGTGCCCTTGGCCAGCAGCTCGCTGGCCAGGAGCACGGCCCCGGGGGTGGGGACCACGGTGCGGTCCGTCAGCTGATCCCGGAACTGGGGCAGGCCCACGGCCTTGGTGATCTGCTTGATGAACTGCTCGTGGATGGCTTCCCGGGCGGGCTTGACGTTGAGCTCGTGGATGGTGGGCATGATGTTGGGAACCCGGACAAAGTCCACCCCCGCCTCTTTGAAGCGCCTGGCGCACTCCCGCTGGGCGTACTTGTTGCAGGCCACGATCACCGTGGCCCGGCTCTTGAGAGCGCAGATCATGTCCACGTTTTCCAGCACGCAGGCCTCATCCCCGCCGTCAGTACCGCCGGAGAGGAGGATGATGTCCGGGTTGATCTCCAGGAGGACCTGCCGCCGGAACTCCAGGGGCTCGTCGGCAGAGACCACCTGCATCACCCGGGCGCCCGCGGTCATGGCCACTTCCTTGGCGGCCTTGGCGGTCACCCGGGGCATGTAGCCCAGGGCCACCATGCGCAGGCCTCCCGCGGCGGAGCAGGAGCTGTACCGGGCGGCGTCCGGGAGGATCTCCACTCCCTGGGCCCGGATGGCCGCCTCCGCCCGGGAGGCCCCGGCGGAGATGTCCTCCAGGGTGGTGGGGGACTGGCCCCGGCCCAGGAAGTGGAACTCCCCGTCCGTCAGGCTGAAGGCGCAGGCCTTGGTATAGGTGCTGCCCACATCAAATACGATAATATTCGCAAGCATATTCTCGCATCCTTTTTTGCCCTCGCCCGGCGCCGCCGGCCCCGGGCGGGAGAGGGAAAATCAGCCCTGATATTTGGACTTCTCCAGCAGGGCATAGCCCTCCATCAAGCGGCGGGCGGTGCGGACGATGGCGGCCTTCTTTACGTTGTTGTTCTCGTCCACGATGGAGTAGCAGGGGATCATGCCGGCGGGGTGGCCGATCCGGACCAGCTCGGGGGGATTGTCGTTGTGCAGCACCTGGTTGACCAGGGTGCCCTTGATCTTGGCGGCCACGCCGGTGCAGACGGTGGCGGTTCCGGCATAGGTCTTGTGGAGCACCTGCATGAACATCAGCCGGGAGACCAGGTCCACGTCCTCTTTCTTGATGGTCTTGTCCTCGGGAGGATAGTAGTAATCCTGTGCCTCGGTGATGAAAGCGACCATGGGGAAGGCGGGGCTGTTCTTGGTAGCGTCCTCCAGGTCCTTGGCCATGCCGCACTTGACGCAGGCGATGCCGCGGATCTCCTCCAGGTACTGCAGCAGCTCGGCGTTGCCGTCGATCTCCTGCTGGTCCTCAGTACCCTTCATGCCCACGCTCTCGGCCCGGACAAAGATCACGGGGTTGGCGCAGTCCACGATGGAGCACTCGATGGGGCCGCGGCTGGTCTCGATGATGTCCACCACGTTGCCGGTGGGCAGCAGCTTGCCGGTGGCGGCGCCGGCGGTGCCGGACATGTCCATCTGGATGGGGGCGGCGGTGCCGGGCACGCCGGCGATCTCCGCGTCGCCGGTGACCTTGGCTTTGCCGTTCTCCACCAGGACATAGGACTTCATCATCTTCTGGGTGTTGGTCTGCCAGATGGTGACCTCGTTGAGGCCCTCATGGCAGCGGACGATGGACTCGTCGATGGCGAAGGGGGCGACACCGGAGGAGATGTTGCCGCAGTTGCCGTTCCAGTCCACCTTGGCGTCGGTGATGGACACCTGGGCAAAGGTGT
>CALWOS010000077.1 GCA_944383185.1 uncultured Oscillospiraceae bacterium | reverse complement strand
CTATCCAAAGGGTTCGGTTCGGCACAACAGCGAAGCCGGATACCATATAATAACATAATATAAAGCTGTGTCCGCCCCGCCGTACTCCAAATCGCTGGGGAGAGATCGGACGGGAGGCAAGCGGCATACCAGGGCGAAACCGCCCGCCGGTATGCTTTTGCGCTTCTTATCCCAATCTCTTGCCGCAGCATAATAGGGGAGTGTTATTTCCCATGTCAAGATTCCATCTGATGCCCAACCGGGCTTTTCAGCCCACCCGCTTTCTGACAGTGGGCTTTGCCCTTATCATACTCCTGGGTTCGCTGCTGCTGTGCTTGCCGGTCTCCTCCCAGAGCGGGGAATTCACCCCCTGGCTGGACTGCCTGTTCACCGCCACCTCCGCCACCTGCGTCACGGGCCTCATCGTCGAGGACACGGGGCTCTACTGGAGCACCTTCGGCCAGGTGGTGATCCTGTGCCTGATCCAGCTGGGCGGCCTGGGTTTCGTGAGCATGATCGCCCTGGTTTTCCTGGCGCTGCACCGGCGCATCGGCCTTACCCAGCGGCTTGCCATCTCCTCCGCCTTGGGGATGAACGACCTGGCCGGCGTGGTACGGGTGGTGAAGAACGCGCTGATCGGCACCTGCCTGCTGGAGCTTGCCGGCGCGGCGCTCCTCTCGCTGCGCTTTGTGCCCATGTTCGGCCTGGGCCGGGGGCTGTGGTATTCTGTTTTTCACAGTATTTCCGCCTTCTGCAACGCGGGCTTCGACATTCTGGGAAGCTACTCCGGGGCCTATGCCAGCGTGGCGGGCTTCACCGGGGATGTCCTGGTGCTGGGGGTTATCATGAGCCTCATTGCCATCGGCGGCCTGGGCTTTTTCGTGTGGGAGGACGTGGTCAGCGCCATCCGCCATAAGCGGAAACTTCGGTTTTACAGCCGCATCGTGCTCACCATGACAGGCGCTCTCATCCTGCTGGGAACGGTGTTTTTCCTGTGCGTGGAGTGGTCCAACCCGGATACCCTGGGCCCCATGTCCCCCGGGGAAAAGCTGCTCAACGCCATGTTCCAATCCATCACCCTGCGTACCGCGGGCTACGCCAGCCTGGACCAGGGGGCTCTCCGGGAGAGCTCTGCGGCCATGAGCGTGGTGCTGATGCTGGTGGGCGGATCCTCCGGCTCCACGGCCGGCGGCATCAAGACCGCCACGGTGGCGGTGCTGCTGCTCTCCCTGCTGGCGGGGCTTCGTGGCCGGGACGAGGTGGTCCTCCGCCGGCGCACCATCCCCCATGCGCGGGTTCTCAGCGCCATGACCCTGGCACTGCTGGTGCTGCTGCTGACCCTCACCGGCGCCATGATCCTGGCGGTGGGGGAGGGGCTGCCGTTCCTGGAATGCGTATTTGAGGCCGCTTCCGCTATGGGTACGGTAGGCGTCACCATGGGCATCACGCCGGAGCTCGGCGCGGTGAGCAAGGTGACGCTGGTGACGCTGATGTACCTGGGCCGGGTGGGGATCCTCTCGTTCTCCATGGCTTTTCTCCTGGGGCACAGAGGCGTCAATAAATTGCATTATCCCAGCGCCGATGTTCTCATCGGCTGAACGTTGAAGGGAGAGATACCGTTATGAGCAAGAAATCATTTCTCATTATTGGCCTGGGCCGTTTCGGCACGCCCCTGGCCATAGAGCTGTGCCGCCTGGGCCACGAGGTTTTGGCCGTGGATCTCCAGGAGGAGCGCGTCCGCCAAGTGGCGGACAAGGTCACCTATGCCGTCTCCGGAGACGCCCGGGATCCGGAGGTGCTGCGGGCCCTGGGGGCCGGGAATTTCGACTGCGCTGTGGTGGCCTCCGGGGAGGATGTGGGCAACAGCTCCCTGATCATCCTGACCCTCAAGGAGCTGGGCGTGCCCCAGGTGGTGGGCAAGGCCCAGAACTCCGTGCACCGCCGCGTCCTGGAGAAGATCGGCGCGGACAACGTGGTCTACCCCGAGCAGGAAATGGCCCTGCGCCTGGCCCAGAACCTGGTAAACGACGATGTGCTCAACTTTATCGAGCTCTCGCCGGAGTACTCCATTATGGAGCGTAAAATCCCCGCCTCCTGGGCGGGGAAAAGCATCAAGGAGCTGAACATCCGGGCAAAATACAGCATTAACGTTATTGCGGTCCGGAGTGATGACGGCGCCATGTCCATCGCCCCCGGCGGGGATTACGGTTTCCAGCCCGGCGACCACGTCATCGCCCTGGGCAAGAACCGAGACATCGAAAGGATCGAGACGCTGTGACGCTGCGCCTCACCAGCCGGAGGAACCCGGTCCTCACCCGGATCCGCGCCCTGGGCGCGGACGCCGCCGCCCGCCGGGAGGCGGGGGTTCTGGTGGGGGACGGGATAAAGCTTCTCCGGGAGGCGCTGGCGGCGGGGTACACGCCGGAGACCGTCCTCTGGGCGGAGGAGGCGGCGCTGCCCCTGCCGGAGGGAGTGGCGCAGTATGTACTCCCCGCCGAGCTGCTGCACTGGGTCTCCCCGCTGAAGAACAGCCCCGGCCCGGTGTTTACCATATCCTTCCCCCAATGGGACGCCGGGGCCCCGGCCAAAACCGTTTTGGCCTTGGAAGGGGTCCAGGACCCGGGGAACGTGGGCACCGTGCTGCGCACGGCCAACGCTCTGGGGGTGGACGTGGTGGCCCTGGTGGGGAGCTGCGCCGACCTCTGGCACCCCAAGACCGTCCGGGCCACTATGGGGGCCGTGTTCCGCCAGCGGACGCTGGTGACGGACCTTGCCGGGCTTTTGGATTTCCTGGAGGCCCAGGAACTGCCCCTGTACGGGGCGGCCTTGTCGCCGGAGGCCCGGGATGTTCGCCGGGTGGACCTGCGCCGTGCCTGTGTGGCCGTGGGCAGCGAGGGGCAGGGCCTCTCCCGGGAGCTGCTGGGCCGCTGCCAGGGACAGGTGATCCTGCCCATGGAGCCCGGCAGCGAATCCATGAATGCCGCCGTCGCGGCGGCGCTCCTCATGTGGCAGATGTGCCGCTGAGAGGGCGAATAAAGAAAAAGGCAGGTGTTGGGCCGTGTCGGGTATCCTGTATTGGGTCTGGCTTTCCGGGCTTTTCGGCCTGCGGCCCAAGACCCGTGTCCGGCTGCTGGAGCAGCTGGGCACGCCCCAGGAGGCCTATTTCGCGCCGGAGCAGGCATATGAAGCCATAGAGGGCATCCGCCCGGAGGAGCGCCAGCTCCTTTTGGACAAATCCCTGGACCGGGCAAATGACATTTTGGAGGCCTGTTCCCGCCTGGGCGTGGAAATCCTCACGCTCCAGGACGCGGCCTATCCCCAACGCCTGACCCACATTTACGACCCGCCCTCCGTGCTGTATGTGAAGGGGCGTCTGCCCTGGATTGACGAGCAGTGCGCCGTGGCCATCGTGGGTACCCGCCGGGCCACGCCTTACGGCGTCAAGATGGGGCGGCGCCTGGGCTATGAGATCGCCCGGGCCGGGGGCCTTGTGGTCAGCGGCCTGGCGGAAGGGGTGGACGCCGCCGGGGCCGAGGGCGCTCTCCGGGGCGGCGGAAGCTGCGTGGGCGTCCTGGGCACGGCCATCGACGTGATCTACCCCAAAAAGAACGCGGCCCTCTTTGCGGACGTGGCCGCGGCGGGAGCCCTGGTGAGCGAGTATCCCCCGGGCGCCCCGGTGATGAAAATGACCTTTCCCATGCGCAACCGCATCCTGGCGGGACTCAGTTGCGGAGTGACGGTGATCGAGGCCCCGGAGCGCAGCGGCGCGCTGATCACCGCGGCCCGGGCCGCGGAGTTTGGCCGGGACGTGTTCGTTGTCCCCGGCAACGCCGACGCGGTCAACTGCCAGGGCTCCAACGCCCTGATCCGGGACGGAGCCAAGGCGGTGAGCTGCGGCTGGGACGTCCTCAGCGAATACACCGGGCGGTTTCCCCGGCTCCGCCGCCCCGGCCCCCAGGAGACCTGGCTGGCCCAGGACCCGGACCCGGCGCGGACGGGAGCGCCCGTGTCCGGGGAAAACGTCCCGGCGGAAGCTCCAGAGGGTGCCGGGCGGGAGACCGGAGCGGGCTTTGCCCGGGTGCGCCGGCCTACGGATGTGGGCCGCGCCCGGGAAAAGGAGCGGAAGCGGCGGGAGGAACAAAGCTGGGAGGAAGCGCGGCGGCAGCGCCTGATGGAGCAGCTGGACCAGCTCACCGAGACCCAGCTCAAGCTCCTGAGCGCCATCTCCGCGCCGGAGACCCACATTGACGAGATCATAGAAGCCGCCGCCCTGCCGGCGGGGGTGGCCCTGGCGGAGCTCACCGTGCTCCAGATCAAGGGCTACGTCACCCAGTCGAGCGGCAAGCGCTTTTCATTGAGTATCAAGATGAAGTGAGGAATTAAGACCATGGCGAAAGCTCCAAGGGAACTGGTGATCGTGGAATCCCCCGCGAAGGCCAGGACCATTGAAAAATACCTGGGTACGGACTACCGGGTGGTGGCCTCCATGGGCCATCTCCGGGACCTGCCCAAAAGCCGCCTGGGCGTGGACATCGAGCATGGCTTTCAGCCGGATTATGAGCCGGTAAAGGAGAAAAAGCCCCTCATTGAGGAACTGCGGAAGTATTCCAAATCGGCGGATACCGTTTTCCTCGCCACCGACCCGGACCGGGAGGGAGAGGCCATCTCCTGGCATCTGAAGGAGCTGTTGGAGCTGCCGGACGAGAAGGCCCGGCGGGTGACCTTCAACGAGATCACAAAAAACGTGGTCCGCAGCAGCATCCAGGCGCCCCGGGACATCGATATGGACCTGGTGGACGCCCAGCAGGCCCGGCGGATTTTGGACCGGATTGTGGGCTACAAGCTCAGCCCCCTCCTGTGGCGGAAGATCAAGCCCAAACTCTCCGCCGGCCGGGTGCAGTCCGTGGCCACCCGGATGGTGGTGGACCGGGAGCAGGAGATCCGCGCCTTCCAGCCGGAGGAGTACTGGCTCTTGGACGTGGAGCTGCGCCGGGAGGATCCTGCCGGCGGCGGCTACACCGCCCGGTATTACGGAAGCGGCGGGAAAAAGCGGGAGCTCCGCTCCCAGGAGGAAGTTGCAGCCGTCACCGCGGAAATCGAAGAATCCCCCTTTGTGATCGATTCTGTCAAGCGGGGTGAGAAGCAGCGCAGCCCCTCGCCTCCCTTCATCACTTCCACCCTCCAGCAGGAGGCCTCCCGCCGCCTGGGCATGACGCCCCGGCGGACCATGTCCATCGCCCAGCAGCTCTATGAGGGCGTGGACATCCAGGGCGTAGGCACCGTGGGCCTCATCACCTATATGCGTACCGACTCCCTGCGCCTTTCCGAGGACGCCCTCTCCGCCGCGGCCACCTTCATCCGCGGACGTTACGGGGAGGCCTATTACCCCGGCAAGCCCCGGCGTTTCAAGACCAAGGCCGGCGCCCAGGACGCCCACGAGGCCATCCGGCCCAGCAGCGTGGATCTGACCCCGGAGATGGTGAAATCCTCCCTCACTGGGGAGCAGTACCGGCTCTACCGGCTCATCTGGGGGCGCTTTACCGCCAGCCAGATGTCCAACGCGGTTTACGACAACGTGGTCATCGACACTGTCAGCGCGGGGCACGTCTTCCGGGCCAACCACTCGGAGCTGAAGTTCCCCGGCTACACCGCCGTCTATGAGGAGAGCCGGGAAGAGGAGAGCGAGGAGCGCCGCCGGCCCCTGCCGGACCTCCGGGAGGGGGAGCAGGTCCGCCTGGAAAAGACCAGCTCCGAGCAGCGCTTCACCCAGCCCCCCGCCCGGTATACCGAGGCCACCCTCATCCGGGCCATGGAGGAAAACGGCATTGGCCGCCCTTCCACCTATGCCCCCACCATCAGCACCATCACCAGCAAGGAGTATGTGGTCAAGGAGGGGAAATACCTCCGGCCCACAGCCCTGGGCGAGGTGGTGACCAAGCTCATGGAAGAGCGCTTTGCCGACATCGTGGACCTGAAATTCACCGCTTGGATGGAGTCCGCCCTGGACGGCGTGGAGGAGGGGAAAAAGGACTGGCA
>CALWOS010000076.1 GCA_944383185.1 uncultured Oscillospiraceae bacterium | reverse complement strand
CCTTCCAGCCCGCCGGCGCTCTGGCGGAAGCCCAGGCGCTGGCAGCGGCCATGGGCCTCGAGCTGGCAGTACTGGAGCTGGACCCCCTGGCCGATGAAAACATCGCGGCAAACGGCCCGCGCCGTTGTTACTTCTGCAAAAAGGCCATTTTCTCCGCTCTGAAGGATTTTGCCCAGGCAAAGGGCATCCGCGATGTCCTGGACGGCACCAACGCCTCGGATGACGCCGGGGACCGGCCCGGGATGCAGGCCCTTCGGGAGCTGGGTGTCCTCTCCCCTCTGCGGGCGTGCTGTCTTGCCAAGGCGGACGTCCGCGCCCGGGCCCGGGAGGCGGGGCTCCCCGTCTGGGACAAACCCTCCAACTCCTGTCTCGCCACCCGCGTCCCCACCGGGGAAGCCATCACTTCCCAGGCACTGGCCCGTGTGGACGGGGCGGAGTCCGCCCTTCACGCCCTGGGTTTTTCCGGCCTGCGGGCCCGGCTTTCCGGCCCTGCCCTGCGCCTGGAGCTGCCGGAGGCGCAGCTCCCCCGCTGCGTGGAGCGGCGCACGGCGGTGCGGGAGGCCCTGGCCCCCTATGGAGAACCGATCCTGCTGGATCTGAAAGGAAGATAGACCGCTATGGAACAGAAAGCGCTGCACCATTTGCTGGAACAGGTGGCCGCCGGGAAGCTCCCCGTGGACGAGGCCATGCTCCAGCTCCGGGATGCCCCTTTCCTGGACCTGGGCTTCGCCAAGCCCGACAGTCACCGGGCCGTGCGCCAGGGAATTGCAGAGGTGATCTATGGGGCCGGGAAAACCCCGGAACAGATCCGCCGGATCGCTCTGGCCCTCCGCGACCAGGGGCAAAAAACCGTGCTTATCACCCGCATGTCCCAGGAGGCCGCCGGCCTTTTGGAGGACACCGGGCTTTTGGACTACGACGCCGTGAGCCGGACGGGCATCCTGGGAGAGATCCCGGAACCGGACTGCGACGGGGCGGTGGTCATCGCCACCGGCGGCACCAGCGACATCCCCGTGGCCGAGGAGGCCGCCCGGACCGCCGCGGCCCTGGGCAACCCCGTCAACCGGCTTTACGACGTGGGCGTCTCCGGCATCCACCGGCTTCTGGCCAACCGGGAGGAGATCCTCCGGGCCAAGGTGATCGTGGCCGTGGCCGGGATGGAAGGAGCCCTCGCCAGCGTGGTGGGCGGCCTCGCCGACTGCCCCGTGATCGCCGTGCCTACCAGCGTGGGCTACGGCGCTGCCTTCGGGGGGCTTGCCGCCCTGCTGGGCATGCTCAACTCCTGCGCCAGCGGGGTGAGCGTGGTGAACATCGACAACGGCTTCGGCGCAGGCTATCTGGCCAGCATGATCAATCACATAGGAGGAAACAAAGCTTGAAAACGCTGTATCTGGACGCCACCCTGGGGGTGGCGGGGGACATGCTGGCGGGGGCGCTTTTGGAGCTGCATCCGGACCGTGCCGGTTTTCTCCGGCGCTTCCAGGCCCTGGGCATCCCCCATGTGACGGCCCAGGCCTCCGCCGGGGAAAGCCACGGCATCGCCGGCACGCACTTTTCCGTCCGCGTCCTGGGCCGGGAGGAGGACGCCCACCTCTCCCCTGACTCCGGCCTTGGGCACGGACACAGCCACGAACACGCGCACCCCCATGACCATGGGCACGGGCACGGCCATGACCACGGGCATCCCCACGGGCACCATCATGGCCACGGTATGACGGACATCACCCGGCTGCTGGAAGAGCTGCCCCTCCCGGCGGCGGCGCGGGAAAACGCCCTGGCGGTCTATGGCCTCCTGGCCAGGGCCGAAGGGAAAGTCCACGGCAAGCCGGTGGAACACATCCACTTCCACGAAGTGGGGAGCCTGGACGCCGTGGCGGACATTACGGCGGTGTGCCTGCTCCTGCACGAGCTGGCGCCGGCGCGCATCCTGGCCTCCCCGGTGGGGGTGGGCGGCGGCGTGGTCCGCTGCGCCCATGGTCTGCTCCCGGTGCCCGCTCCGGCCACGGCGGAGCTTCTCAACGGCGTGCCCATTCTGGGCGGCGGGGCGGAGGGGGAGCTGTGCACCCCCACCGGAGCGGCGCTGCTGCGCCACTTTGCAAAAGAGTTCGGCCCTCTGCCGGCCATGACCGTGTCCCAGATGGGTTACGGCCTGGGCACCCGGGATTTTGGCCGGCCCAGCTTTGTCCGGGCCATGCTGGGAGAGAGCGCCCCTGCCGGCCCGGGGGATACCGTTCTGGAACTCAGCTGCAACCTGGATGACATGACCGGGGAGGACCTGGGCTTTGCCCTGGAGGAACTGATGGCCGCCGGGGCCTTGGACGCGTTTTTCATCCCGGTTACCATGAAGAAATCCCGCCCCGGGGTGCTGCTCACCTGCGTATGCCGCCCGGAGGACAAGGAGGCCATGACGCGCCTGCTCTTCACCCACACCACCACGCTGGGCGTCCGGGAGCGCCGCTGTACCCGGAGCACGCTGCGGCGCAGCCTGGAAACCCGGGAGACGCCTTTCGGCCCCGTGAATTGCAAGCGCGCCGAAGGCTGGGGCGTGCGCCGGGAGAAACCGGAATACGAGGACCTGGCCCGCCTGGCCCGGGAGCGGAGCCTGTCCCTGGCGGAGGTCCGGGCCGCCCTGTGCGCCGGCGGGGAAACCGGTACCCTTTGTAAATAAAATGTGAATTGTATAATTTGTTATAGTCTGTTTATTCTTTATTCACATTTTTCGGTTATTGTGAACATGTCGATACCGGCAACGTCTTTTCGGGGAGGGCCTCTCCCTGCAGCATACGGGCCAACTGTCCGCCTTGGGTATCCAAAAGCGACAGACAAAATATCCCGCCCCCGCAGGCGTTTCCATACTCCCCCGGCGCGCGCAAATGCCCGCCGGGGGATTTTGCTATGCAAAAGCGCCGCAAAAAGGCCATGCGCCCTTTGCGGCGGCACAGACATAAGGGCAAAACGCGTGGGCCGGGGAACGGCCCGCGTGCGCAAAAGATCCCGTACCGCCTCTTTGCCCGCTGCCGGCGCATGGAGTTTTATGCCCTGGGTGACAAAGTCACGGAAGGCACAGCCCGCCCTGTGGTATCCTGGAAGCACGATCCG
>CALWOS010000075.1 GCA_944383185.1 uncultured Oscillospiraceae bacterium | reverse complement strand
CCGCCGCGGTCACCAGTCCCAGGTGCCGGCTCTCCAGGGCGCAGTCCGGCAGCTCCGGGAGATAGCCGAACACGGGAAGGCCCGTCTCTTCCGTGATGGCTGCCGCCAGACGGGGATAGAGCATGGGGGCGCAGCGGTTCAAAATCACGCCCCGGATGCAGCTGGGCTCCCGGAAACGCCGGAAGCCCTCCACCGCCGCCGCGGCGGAGAGGGCCAGCCCCCTGGTCTCCAGCACCAGCACCGCGGGGGTCTCCGTCTCCCGGGCCAGAGCCCAGGCGCTGGCCTCGGTGCTCATGGCAATGCCGTCATAGTAGCCCATGACCCCCTCGATGAGGGCGACGCCGCCCTTTTCCCCGTTTTCCCGGAGGCTCCGGCGGGTACCCTCCCGGCCCAGGAAGAAAAGATCCAGGTTCCGGCTGGGGACGCCGATGATCTCGCTGTGGAACATGGGGTCGATGTAGTCCGGCCCGCACTTGAAGGCCACGGGCCTGAGTCCCCGGTTTGCAAAGCACTGGAGGAGGCAGCAGCTCACCGTGGTCTTGCCCCCGCCGCTGTGGGGGGCGCACAGGAGCAGGCGGGGCACGCCGCCGCTCATGGCCGCCCCTCCCCGCTGAGGAGAAACACAGGGTTCAGTCCCTGGAGCAGATGGTAGCGCCCCGCCTCCCGGGTCCGGGCGGCGGAGAGCTCCGTCACCGCCACGTCCTCCAGGCCCAGAAGGGCAAAGCACCTGGTACACTCGGCTAAAGTTTCCAGGGTCACAGCGTTCACCACCACCCGGCACCGGGGGTTTTTCTCCAAAGCCAAACGGAGGATATCCTCCAGCTCCCCGCCGCTGCCGCCCACGAACACCCTGTCCGGCGCGGGCAGGTCCCGCAGCGCCGCCGGGGCGGCCCCGGGGACGATGCGCAGGTTCCAGGCGGCGAATTTCTCCCGGTTCTGGGCCAGGAGCTCCAGCGCCTCCTCGCTCCGCTCCACGGCAAAGACCCGCCCCTTGGGCACGGCCAGGGCGCACTCCACGGACACGGAGCCGGTCCCGGCCCCCACGTCCCAGACGGCGTCCTCCGGGCGCAGGCGCAGCCGGGAGACGGAGAGGGTGCGCACCTCCTCCTTGGTCATGGGCGTCTTGCCTCGGAGAAAAGCCTCATCCGGGATGCCGGGGGCGGCATGTTCCCGGCCCACGGGCCGGGGATTCTCCGCCAGAACCACGGCCAGGCTGTCAAATTGCCGCTCCGCAAGCTCCCCGGCGGTGCCCCTGGTAATGGCCTCCTCGGGGTAGCTCAACCGCTCCCCCACGGTGACGGGGACGTCCTCCATCCCCCAGGTACACAGATCCCGGCACAGGTGCTCCGCCCGGTAATTCCCGCCGGTGAGGACGAAGGTGCGCTTGTGGCACTGGATCTCCCCAGGGGCGTTGTGGGCCCGGCCATGGGCCGACACCAGGTAGACGTCCTCCCAGGGGGTGCGGCACCTGGCGCAGAAATACGCAAGGCTGCTGATCCCCGGCAGGGCCTCCACCTCGTATCCCTCCAAAAGAGGGTAGAGCTTTTTCGCCCCGGAGTAAAAACCGATGTCCCCGCTCAGGAGCACCGCCACGGGGCCGGCCCCCTCCTGGGCGGCAGCGGCGGCGATATCCCCGGCCAGGATGGCTGGGACGCATTTCTTCCCCGCATACCCTTCCAGGAGCCGGGGCGCGCCGATGAGCAGATTGCTCTCCTCTATGGCCCGCCGGGCTGCAAGGGTCAGGGTATCGGGATTGCCCAGGCCCACGCCGATGAGATAGACTTTCATGCCCTGGCCCTCCTTAAAATCTCTTGCTGGATTTCGTCCATGGATAGTCCCTCCTCCCGGCTGGGGCGTTCCACCACCAGAAGGGCGCAGCCGGCCTCCGCCGCCGCGTCCGCCTTTTCCCGAAAGCCGCCGTAGCTCCCGGTGTCCTTGGTGACCATGACCCGGATGCCGTACTGGCGCACCGTGGCCACGTTCATCTCCCGGGTGAAGGGGCCCTGCATGCAGATGATGTTCTTGTGTGGGAAGCCCAGCTCCAGACACCGGTCCAGGGAGTCCCGCATGGGCAGCACCCGGGGGAAGCAGCGCTCCGTGAGGCCAGGGCGGGCGAAATGGTGCAGCTCCTTGCTGCCGGTGGTGAGCAGGATATTGCCCGGCAATTCCGCCAGCATGTCCGCCGCCGCGGCCATGTCCGCTGCTTTCAGATAGGAATCCTCCCCGTCACTCCGGCGCAGCAGCCGGAGATAGGGGCAGCGCGCCGCCTCCGCCGCGGCGCGGATGTTCTCTGTCACCGCCACGGCGTAGGGGTGGGTGGCGTCCACCACCAAAGCATAGCCCGTCCCCATCAGCGCCGCCATTTCCCCCTGGTCCATCCGGCCCACATGGACGTCCATTCCCTCCGGCAGCAAGGTCTCTCCATACTCCGTGGCCACAGAGACTGTGAAGGGGATGCCCCGGGAGCGGAGCCAGAGGGCCAGCTCCCGGCCCTCGCTGGTGCCGCCGAACAGCAATACCTTCATCTCAGTTCCGCCCCCGCTGGAGGTAGCCACGGGGCGTCACCAGCTTGCCGCCAATGACCCGGGTGGCGCTGCTGCCCACAAAGACCGTGGTGAACATGTCCACCTCCGCGCCCCGGAGCTCCCGGAGAGTGAGGATCCGATATTCCTCTCCCTCCCGGCCGATGTTCCGCACCCAGCCGCAGGGGGTCTCTGGGTTTTTCCGCTCCAGGAGGATGTCGCAGGCCCGCTGGAGGTGGTCCGGGCGGGCGTGACTCCGGGGGTTATAGAGGCACAGCACAAAATCCGCCTCCGCCGCCAGGGCCAGGCGCTTCTCGATCTTCTCCCAGGGGGTCAAAAGATCCGAAAGGGACACCACCGCAAAGTCGTGGGTCAACGGCGCGCCCAGCACCGCGGCCCCGCCGCAGGCGGCGGTAATGCCGGGGATGACCTCGATGTTGATGGGGGCATACTCCTGGGCCACCTCGTAGATGAGCCCCGCCATGCCGTACACCCCGGAGTCTCCGGAGCAGACCATGGCCACGGTTTTCCCCTCCAGGGCCTTTTCCACCGCCAGGCGGCAGCGGTCCACTTCCCGGCGCATGCCGGTGGAGCACATCTCCTTGTCCGGGAAAACCTCTCGGATCAGGTCGATATAGGCGGTGTAGCCCACCACCAGGTCTGCTTCCGCGATGGCGTCATAGGCTCTCCCGGTGAGGTCCCGCCCCGCCCCTGGGCCCAGGCCCACAACTGTCAGTTTCATTGTCGATTCTCCTTATCTGCCAAGCATGCAGCCGGTTTTTTCACATTTCCCAAAAGCCGGGCAGCACCGCTGCGGCCACAGTCACGCCGCCGGCAGCCCGCTTGGGCACCGCCAGGCGCCCGCCGGCGCAGACCGCCGCCCGCTCGCAGACGTTGTCCACGCCGGTGACGCTCCGGACAAATTCCGAAGGGGTAAACGTCCCCTGGGCTTCCGAAAGCTCCGCCGCCGTGTAGGCCCGGAGCGGAACGCCCAGGGCCTCACAGAAGGACAGAAGCCCCGGCTCGTCTCTTTTTAAATCAATGGTGCCCACTTCCCCCACCGCCGCCAGGTCCCAGCCCGGCAGGGCCGCTTCCACAGCGGCACGGATGGCCGCCTCCGGCGTGCCCCGGCGGCAGCCAATGCCCAAAGCCAGGCATTTTGGCACCAGGCGCAGGGTATTCGGGAAGGGCCCGCCACCGCCGCGGCAGGTAACCCAGACCCCCAGCTCCGCCTTGCCGGGATAGAGTCCCTCCGGACAGTCCAGGGCAAAATCGCTGGCGTAGCCCACCTTCTCCCCCCGGAGCAGGGCCGCGGAGACGGCCTTGGCCAGGGCGCGGTCCGTGATGGCGAGGCCGTGCTCCCGGGCCCAGATGTCCACGGCGAACAGGCCGTTCACGTCCGTGGCCGTGGAAACCGCAGCCTGTCCGCCGGTGACGTCGGCCACAGCCTCCGCCAAGGCGTTGGCGCCGCCCACGTGGCCGGAGAGCAGGGGTACGGCAAAGCGCCCCGCCTCGTCCACGGCCACCACGGCGGGGTCGGTGAATTTATCCTTCACATGGGGGGCAATGGCCCGGACGGCGATGCCGCAGGCTCCCACGAAAATGAGGGCGTCCTTTTCTCCCCACATCCGCGCCGTCCAGCCCTCCAGGCTGTCGTAGGCCTCCGCCCCCACCTCGTCGGCAAACCGGGCGGGCACGTGGAGGGAGGCGTCCAGCGCCTCCGCCAGCACCTTTCCCAGGGCCGCGCCCCGGCGGGTAAAGGCCAGGATGGCCGCTGTCATTTGCTGGCCTCCCGGAACTCATGGGTGAAGGTGGGGTCGTACAGCTTGGATCTTTCGTATTTTTCGCCCAGGAAATTACCAATCGTAATCAAAGCTGTCTTGGTGACGTGGTTCTCCCGTGCGGTCTTTGCCAGGGTGGACACGGTGCAGCGGTACACCTTCTCCTCCGGCCAGGTGGCCTTGTACACGATAGCCGCCGGGGTGTCAGGGGCATAGCCCCCCGCCGCCAGCTCTTTTTCCACATCCTCCAGCAGGCCGGTGGACAAAAAGAGCACCATGGTGCAGCCGTGGGAGGCCATCTTGCGCAGCTGCTCCCCCTCGGGCACCGGCGTGCGGCCCGCCATGCGGGTAATGATAACCGACTGTGATACATCAGGCAGAGTATACTCCGCGCAGAGGGCGGCGGCGGCACCGGAGAAGGAGGACACGCCGGGGGTCACGTCGTAACTGATACCCAGCTTATCCAGCTCGTCCATCTGCTCCCGGTGGGCGCCGTAGAGGGAGGGGTCGCCGGTGTGGAGGCGGGCGGTGGTGCCGCCCTTTTCCTCGGTGGCTTTCATCACCTCGATGACCTCTTCCAGGGTCATCTTGGCGCTGTCGTACACCTGGCAGCCCTCTTTTTTATAGTCCGGCAGGGCGGGGTTCACCAGGGAGCCGGCGTAGATGATGACGTCGGCCTCCCCCAGCAGCTTGGCTCCCCGCACGGTGATGAGATCGGCCCCGCCGGGGCCCGCGCCGATG
>CALWOS010000074.1 GCA_944383185.1 uncultured Oscillospiraceae bacterium | reverse complement strand
GGCTACCGCACCGAGTCCATGCACGGCGCCGGCTCTCCCCAGGCCCAGCGCATCATGATCTCCCGTCAGGGCAACCTGCCCATGAAGAAGGCTCTGGCCAAGAAGCTGGCCCACGTCAAGGAGTAAGCTGTCATGGGAGACTGGAAAAGCATTTACCAAGAGCGCACTGTGACTGCCGAGGAGGCGGTGGCCAGGATCAAGTCCGGCGACCGGGTGGTCATCGGTCACGCTGTGGGTGAGCCCAGCTATCTGCTGGAGGTCATGGTGGAGCATGCCCAGGACTACCGGGACGTGGAGATCGTCCACATGGTGGCCATGGGCAAGTGCGAGTACTGCAAGCCCGAGTATGCCGCCAACTTCCGCCACAACGCCCTGTTTGCCGGCGGCGGCTCCCGGGACGCCATCTCGGAGGGCCGGGGCGACTACACTCCCACCTTCTTCTTTGAGGTTCCCCAGCTCTTCCACACCACCCTGCCGGTGGACGTGGCCCTGGTCAGCGTGACCCCCCCGGATGAGAACGGCAACTGCTCCCTGGGCGTGTCTGCCGACTACACCCTGGAGGCCATTCGCCAGGCCAAGCTGGTCATTGCCCAGGTGAACGCCCAGATGCCCTACACCTACGGTGACAGCATTGTCAGCGTGGAGGACATCGACGTGTTTGTCCGGCATGACGCACCCATCATCGAGCTGGGCTCCCCCAAGATCGGGCCCGTGGAAGAGGCCATCGGCCGCAACTGCGCCTCCCTCATCAAGGACGGCGACACCCTGCAGCTGGGCATCGGCGCCATCCCCGACGCTGTGCTCCTCTTCCTGAAGGATAAAAAGGACCTGGGCATCCACTCCGAGATGTTCTCCGACGGCGTGGTGGAGCTGGTCAAGGCCGGCGTCATCACCAACAAGCGCAAGAATTTCCACACCGGTAAGTTTGTGGCCACCTTCCTCATGGGTACCAAGCGCCTGTACGACTTTGTGGATCACAACCCCGACGTGGAGATGTACCCCGTGGACTACGTCAACCATCCTGTGGTGGCGGCCCGCAACGACAACCTGGTGTCCATCAACTCCTGCGTGCAGGTGGATCTGATGGGCCAGGTATGCTCGGAGAGCATCGGCTTTAAGCAGATTTCCGGCGTGGGCGGCCAGGTGGACTTCATCCGGGGCGCCGCTCTGTCCAAGGGCGGCCGGGCCATCATCGCCATGCCCTCCACCGCCGCCAAGGGTACGGTTTCCCGCATCGTGGCCCTCCCCGACAAGGGGGCGGCCATCACCACCAGCCGCAACGATGTGGACTATGTGGTCACCGAGTACGGCATTGCCCATCTGAAGGGCCGCACCCTGCGGGATCGCGCCCGGGCGCTGATCGAGATTGCTCACCCCGCTTTCCAGCCCGACCTGAAGGCCGAGTTTGAAGGCAGATTTCACTGCGACTACTAATATCGTTTGGAGGTAAACTGAACATGAGCGCGAAAAAGGACAAGGAACTGGCAAAGCAGTTTTACACTGTGATGTACCGTACCCGCCGCTTCGAGGAGGAAGTCTTCGAGTTCTACAAGCGGGGCCTGATGCCCGGCCTGGCCCACCTGTATCTGGGCGAGGAGGCTGTGGCCACCGGCGCCTGCGCCACCCTGCGTGACGATGACTACATCGGCTCCACCCACCGCGGCCACGGCCACCTGGTGGCCCGGGGCGCTGACCTCAACCGCATGATGGCCGAGATCCTGGGCAAGGAGACCGGCTACTCCAAGGGCAAGGGCGGCTCCATGCACATCATGGCCATGGACAAGGGCATTCTGGGCGCCAACGGCATCGTGGGCGGCGAGATTCCCATTGCCACCGGCGCTGCTTACTCCGCCGTGCTGCGCGGCACCGATCAGGTCACTCTGGCCTTCTTTGGTGACTCCGCTTCCAACGAGGGCACCTTCCACGAGTCCATCAACATGGCCGCCGCCTGGAACCTGCCCATCGTCTACATTATTGAGAACAACCTGTTCGGTATCTCCGTGGATATCCGCCGCGTCACCAAGGAGCACGACCTCTACAAGCGTGCCGTGGGCTACGGCATCCCCGGCGAGGCCGTGGACGGCAACGACGTGTACGCCGTGTACGAGGCCGTGAAGAAGGCTGTGGAGCGCGCCCGCAAGGGTGAGGGTCCCAGCCTCATCGAGTGCAAGACCTACCGCTGGCAGGGCCACCACGTGGGCGACCCCGGCGAGTACCGCGCTCCCGAGGAGCTGGCCGCCTGGAAGGCCCGCGAGCCCCTCATCGTCTTCAAGGAGAAGGGTATCCTGACCGACGCCGAGATCGCCGAGATCGAGGAGAGCGTGAACAAGGAGATCGCCGAGGCCTGCAAGTTTGCCGAGGAGAGCCCCTATCCCCAGGAGTCCGAGGCCTTTACCGACGTCTTCGTGGACTAACTTTGGTAACTAAGTGAAATTGAATGGAGGTTCATAAATCATGAGAGAACTGATGGTTAGAGACGCCATCCGGGAGGCCCTGGACGAGGAGATGGCGCGTGACAATACCGTCTTCCAGATGGGCGAGGACATCGGCGTTATCGGCGGCAACTTCAAGACCACTGTGGGCCTGCGGGACAAGTACGGCGACCTGCG
>CALWOS010000073.1 GCA_944383185.1 uncultured Oscillospiraceae bacterium | reverse complement strand
AACCGCACCCGGGCCAAGGTCATCAAAAACAAGGTGGCGCCCCCCTTCAAAGAGGCGGAGTTCGACATTATCTACGGCGAGGGTATCAGCAAGGTGGGCGAGCTCATCGACCTGGGCGTGAAGCTGGACCTGGTGGACAAGGCCGGCGCCTGGTACGCCCTGGGGGAGACCCGGGTCCAGGGGCGGGACGGCATGAAGGAATACCTCCGGGAAAACCCGGAGGTGGCCGACGACCTGGAGGCCAAGATCCGTGCCAACGCCTATAAGCTCATGTCCCCCCAGGCCAAGAAGGCCGCCCGGGCCGCGGGACGGGCCGTGGACATCCAGGCGGACGATTTTGAGGGCTGAGCGCCCGTTCCGCCATGGACGAGACCAAGAAAAAGGCCCTGGCCCTACTGGACCGCCGGGATATGTCCCGCAAGGAGCTGACGGACAAGCTTCTCCAGAAAGGCGAGACGCCGGAGGCCGTGGCCGCCGCGGCGGACCGGCTGGAGGAGTTGGGCTTTCGCAACGACGGGCGCTATGCCGCCCTGGTGGTCCGGCACTACGCCGGCAAGGGCTACGGCCCGGCCCGGGTGCGTCAGGAGCTCCAGCGCCGGGGCGTGCCCCGGGAGCTCTGGGACGCGGCTCTGGAACAGCTGGAGCCGGACCCGGAACGGTTGGACCGGCTTTTGCGGCAGCGCCTCCGGGGCCGGGACGCCGCGGACCGGGCGGAACGCCGCCGGGCGGCGGATTACCTCCTGCGCCGGGGATACGGCTGGGAGGAAGTCAGGGAGGCCCTGGACCGCTATAGAGAGAGGGAGGAATGACAGCATATGGCAGAAAAGATCGCCCTGATCTCTCTGGGCTGCGCCAAAAATCTGGTGAACAGCGAGCAGATGCTCTGCCTGCTGGACGCGGCGGGCTATGAGACCGTGGCGGACACGGACGGGGCGGATGCGGCGATTGTGAACACCTGCGGTTTTATCGACAGCGCCAAGAGCGAGGCCATCGGTCAGATCCTGGCCCTGGCGGCGCTGAAGGCCGCCGGACGGCTGGGGAAGATCATCGTGGCAGGCTGCCTGTCCCAGCGCTACCAGGACGTGATCTGTACGGAACTGCCGGAGATCGACAGCGTGATGGGCGTGGGCAGCTATGGGGAGATTGTCTCCGTGGTGGAGCGCACCCTGGCCGGGGAGCAGGTCCGAGCCTTTGGAGACAAGAACCACACCGATGAGGAACTGCCACGGATCGTCACCACCGGCCCGGGCTGGGCCTACCTGAAAATTGCCGAGGGCTGCGACAACTGCTGCGCCTATTGCGTCATCCCCTCCATCCGGGGGCGTTACCGCTCCCGGCCCATGGAAAACCTGCTGGAGGAGGCCCGGGCCCTGGCCGCGGGAGGCGCCAGGGAGATCATCTTGGTGGCCCAGGACATCACCCGCTACGGCACGGACCTGTACGGGGCGCCCCGCCTGGCGGAGCTGGTGGAGGTGCTGTGCGCCATTGAGGAGGTTCAGTGGGTGCGCCTCCACTACCTCTATCCGGAGATGGTCGACGAAAGGCTCATTGACACCGTGGCCCGGGAGGCCAAGGTGGTGAAATATCTGGACATCCCCATCCAGCACATCAACGACGCCATCCTCCGCCGGATGCGCCGCCGGGACACGGGGACGGAGATCCGCGGACTTTTCACCCGCCTGCGGGAGCGCATTCCGGATCTGGTGCTGCGCACCAGTCTCATCACCGGCCTGCCCGGGGAGGGGGAGACGGAATTTGAAGAACTGTGCCAGTTCCTGCGGGAGTACCGCCTGGAGCGGGTGGGGGTTTTCCCCTACTCCCCGGAAGAGGGCACGACGGCGGCGGCCATGCCGGACCGCTGCGACGGGGAAGAGGCCGAGCGCCGGGCGGGACAGATTCTGGACCTCCAGAGCGGGATTATGGACGCCTGGTGCGAAAAGCAGGTGGGGCGGACGCTCCCGGTGCTGTGCCAGGCCTGGGATGCGGAGAGCGAGTGCTGGTGGGGCCGCAGCCCCTATGACTCCCCGGACATTGACGGCCGGGTGCTGTTCCAGGGCAACGCCGCCCCGGGGGACATTGTCCCTGTGGAGATTACCGGGGTTCTGGACGGAGATTTGATAGGAGAGAGTGCCTTATGACCACAGCCAACAAGCTGACCATCGCCCGGGTGGTGATGATCCCCATTTTTCTGGCGGTGCTGTACCTGGACGTCCCCGGGGCGAAGTATATCGCCCTGGCGGTGTTCATCCTGGCGTCCCTGACAGACTTTGTGGACGGATATATCGCCCGGCACTACAACCAGGTGACGGATTTCGGAAAATTCATGGATCCGCTGGCGGACAAGATGCTGGTGTGCGCGGCGATGTGCTGGTTTGTGGAAATCCACCAGATGCCCGGCTGGGCGCTGCTGGTGGTGCTGCTCCGGGAGTTCGCCGTGAGCGGGCTGCGGATGGTGGCCTCGGACAAAGGCCGGGTGATCGCCGCCGGCTGGAGCGGGAAGGTGAAGACCTTTTCCACCATGGTGTGCATCATCCTCATGTTCCTGCCCATCCCCGGCTGGCTCAACACCCTGTGCGTGGCGGTGATCGTGGTGACCACGCTGTATTCCGGGGTGGAGTATTTTGTGAAGAACGCCGACATGCTCGCCCAGGCGTGAGCGCGCCCCATGCCCTTTTTAAGATTAAGAGTCACAACAATTCAGGCTGTCAAAAAAGCCTTTGAGATGGCTTTTTTGACAGCCTGAAGCGCGCCGGGTGGCGGAAAAGAAGGTTATAGGGAAGAAGCCGCCGCGGCCCCTGGGTTCGCATAGGCGCAGCCGCACCAGCTCTGGCGGTAGATGCCGTGTTCCCGGCACAGCTGGATGCTCCGCTGGTAGCCGCCCCGCTTTTTGAAATCCGAGGGCAGCCACCTGACGCCTCCGGGCCGGGCCAGTGCCTCCCCCGCGGCGTTGATGGCGGCGGCGTCCTTGTGGGGGGAGACGGTGAGGGTGGTGGCAAAACAGGCATAGCCCCCCGCCTCCGCCTGCCGGGCGGCCTCGGCAAGGCGCAGGCGGAAACAGGCGGCGCACCGCGCGCCCCGCTCCGGCTCTTGCTCCAGTCCCCGGGCCGAGGCCGCAAAGTCCCCGCCCCGGTAAGGGGCCGGGAGCAGCCGGACCTGCCCGCTCAGGCTCAGGGCCCGGATGGTATACGCCTGCCAGAACAGGCGCTTTTCATACTCCGCCTCCGGCTGGATGTTGGGGTTATAAAAAAGGACGTCTATGGAAAAATACGGCGCCAGATACTCCAGCACATAGCTGCTGCATGGCCCGCAGCAGCTGTGGAGCAGCAGCCGGGGCCGGGCGCCGCCCGCCAGGCCGGAGAGGATGGCCTCCAGCTCCTTCTGATAGTTCCTCTGCTGCATATTCCCGCCTCCTTTTCCCCGGCTTTCCCCATATCTTCCCCTCTGGCGGGGAAAACGTAACCAAAATGTGGCTTGACCGGTATGGCTTCCTGAATTACACTGAAAATAATACATCTATTTTCCACTTTTGTACATAGGAGAAAACGCCATGAAAAAACGCATTGTCTGCCTGACGCTGCTCCTGGCTCTGGTTCTGGGCTCCCTGCCGGCCGTGGGCGCCTTTGAGGATTTTTCCGACGTGGAGGGGCATTGGGCGGTGGACTATCTCCGCCAGGCCTATGCCGACGGGATCCTGGAAGGCTATGATGACGGCACCATGCGCCCGGATACCGCCATCACCGGGGCACAGATGGTCACGGTGCTCTGCCGGGTCCTGAACGCCCAGCAGGAGGCGGACCTGAGCGCGGTTCTCTCTCCGGAATTGTGGTATTATTCCGCCGCGGCCAAGGCCGTGGCCCTGGGGCTGATTTCGGTGGAGCAGGCGGCCTCTCTGGACGCCCCCATGACCCGCCATGCCGCGTTCAATATGTTGGCGGAGGCCTTCCAGCTGGGGCGCAGCGCCGCGGATCAGACCGTGCTGGAGGATTTTTCCGACGCCGGCGGCCTCACGGGCCGGGAGCGCGCGGTCTGGGCCAGCATGATCCAGGCGGGCTATGTGAACGGCTGGGACGGCACGCTGATGCTGGAGAGCAATGTCCGCCGGGCGGAATTTATCGCCCTGCTCTACCGGGTGGCGGGGCGCTACCTGCCCGCCGGGGACTATGTCCCCGGTGAGGGCGGCGCGGTATTGTCCGGGGACCTGAGCCTCCGGGGCGCCTTTGGCGAGAACCTGTGGACGGACTGCTCCGGCACCGCCGTGCGGCTCAACGGGCCCCAGGGGGGCAGCCTCACCCTGCGCAGCCAGGCTCTGAGCACAGTCTCCATGGCAAATTTGCAGCTGGACACTCTGGTGCTGGCCAGCTGGGGCGCGGGCGTCAGCCTGGGCGGCGGCAGCCGGGTGGGCACCCTGGTGGTGGGTACCGGCAGCGGCAACGTCTCCGCTTCCTGTACGCTGGACACCCTGGACCTTCAGGGCAGCGGCCGTACCGTGAGCCTGAACTCCCGCGCGGAGACTGTGTATATTGCCGGGGATAACAACACCGTCACCCTCAACGGCAGCCAGGGCCGGGTGGTCATCACCGGCAGCGGCAATACCGTCACCTGCTCCGGCGCGGTGGAAATTCTGGAGCTGGGCGGGAAGCACAACACCGTCGGCGGCTACGGCCGGGCGGACAAGGCCGTGATCTCCAGCGTCACCAACACGCTGAACCTCACGGTAACAGAGCTGGACGACCAGCGGGATTACGGCATCACGGGCGCCAGCGCGGCGATTACGGGCCTGCCGGAGCTTCTGCCCCCGGGAGAGGCCCTCACCGCCACAGTGGAGTTCACGGACCTGCCCGCCGGAAAGGCGGCCCAGGCCGTCTGGTATGTGGACGGGGCGGAAGTCTCCCGGACGGATTTCATCACCGGAGAAGCGGTCCCGGGCCTGAGCTACACCTTCAAATATACCCAGGATATGGCTCTTACCGCCACGGTGGGCTTCGCGGTGGAGTATACCACTGCTGAGGGCGAGGCCCAGCGCGTCACCGCGCCGGACGCCGCCGTGGCCCTGGAGAACTATGACCAGGAGTGGTATGATAAATATTCCGAGGAAGCGGTACTCAAGAAAGTCACCACCGGCTACAAGGGGAATTACACCACCCAGTGGGCCATTGACAACGACTACACTGACGAGGAAAAGACCATCTTTGTCAACGCCAAGGGCTACAGCAGCGACACCCAATACCTCATCTGGGCCAGCATTGCCACCCAGCACATCAACATCTTTGAGGGGAGCCAGGGAAACTGGACGCTGATCCGCTCCGGCCTCATGGCCAGCGGCGCGGCCGGCACCCCCACCCCAGTGGGGGTCTGGAAGACCACATATAAGCAGACGGGTTGGTATACCGCCAGCTACACCGTGGCCCCGGTGGTGCGCTTCAAGGGCGGCGGCTACGCCATGCACTCCCGGCTCTATTACCCCGGCACCCACACCCTCAGCGATCCCTCCATTGGCTTCCCGGTGAGCCACGGCTGCCTGCGCCTCTACGACGAGGACATCCAGTGGATCTACGACAACGTCCCTACCAACACCACGGTTGTGGTCTTTTGACCCAAGGAAAGGAGAGCGGCTATGGCCCAGCAGCGCACCAACAAGGAAAACTATTATCTGGATATCGCGGACGCGGTGCTCCAGCGGAGCACCTGCCTCCGGCGGAAATACGGCGCCATTATTGTCCTGAACGACGAGATCGTCTCCACCGGCTACAACGGCGCCCCCCGTGGACGGCGGAACTGTTGCGATCTGGGCCATTGTACCCGGAAGAGCCTGAACATCCCCTCTGGGGAGCGCTATGAGCTCTGCCGCAGCGTCCACGCGGAGATGAACGCCATCATCTCTGCCGCCCGGTCAGATATGCTTGGGGCGACGCTCTATCTGGTGGGCCGGGACGCCGTTACCGGGGAGCTCACCACGGACACCACTCCCTGCTCCATGTGCCGGCGGCACATCATCAACGCGGGGATCACCAAGGTGGTGGCCCGGATCAGCGAGACTGAGGCCGTCACCACCAACGTTCGGGAGTGGATCTACAACGATGACAGCCTGGACCCCCAATTCCGTTAAGACATAAGTCCATGGAAAAGCGCCGCCTGCAAGGCGGCGCTTTTTCTGAGGCTGTTAAAAAACCTTCGGAGAATTCGCGGCCACAGCCGCGAACAGAGTGAAAGTCTGTTTTTTCCGGGGACATGTGCCTCGGAAAAAACACCTCTCACGGAGCGCGCGTGGGATTTGCACGCCGTTGGCGGACAAATCCTGCACGAAGCGGAGTGCAACCCCGGTTGTCAAAGAAGGCACGGCCTTCTTTGACAAGCTGGGAAAAAGCGCCGCCCTGTCAGGCGGCGCTTTTTCGATGAGCTTGTCAGCCCCCCAGGAGGCTCTGGTCAAAGGCGAAAAGGGCCTCGTTGATCTCATAGATGTTGTAATTGCCCCGGGCGATGAAATACTCCACGATAATGTCAGACTTGCTGGCGTGGGAGAAGGCGAAGCCCGCTTTTCCCAAAAGCTCCTGAGCCTCCTCCAGCGGCAGCTCCAGGGCCACGGCAAAGGCCATGGCCGTGGGCTTGGAGGGCCTGTAGTGGGTATCGGAGCGGATTTTGGAGAAAAGCTTCCGGTCTATGTTGGCCTTTTTGTAGCATTGGGCGTCGGTCATGCCCTTTTCGCCGATCTTCCGCAGGAGCATTTGGGAAAAGCTCTCGTCCAGCTTTTCCACTGCCTCGTCCAGGCTCCGGTCCTGAGGGGGACGGGAGGGCGCCGTGGCGGCGCAGGGCGGCGGATCCGCGGGCAGGGCGGCAAAGCGCTGGCGCTCCGCTGCGGCGTCGGTGTGGACGTCCACATAGTGATCGTCGATATAGGCGGCGACGCCGGCAAGGCGCTCTCTGCCGATCTGGAAGCTGGACTTGTCGTAGACCACCAGATACACCGTCAGCTCATGGCCCCGGAGATAGGCGCCGATGGTGTCCACCGCCACCTGGATGGCCTGGTCTTTGGGGTAGCGGTAGACCCCCGCGGAGATCAGGGGGAAGGCCACGGTCTCGCAGTTGTGGGCGGCGGCCAGTTCCAGGGAACTCCGGTAGCAGGAGACAAGCTTCTCCTTCTCCCTGTGGCCGCCGCCGTGCCAGACGGGGCCAACGGTGTGGATGACGTATTTGGCGGGCAGGCGGTAGCCCTTGGTGATCTTGGCGCTGCCGGTGGGGCAGCCGCCCAGGGTGCGGCACTCCTCCAGGAGCTCCGGCCCGGCGGCCCGGTGGATGCAGCCGTCAACGCCGCCGCCTCCCAAAAGGCTCTCGTTGGCGGCGTTGACGATGGCGTCCACTTTCATTTTGGTGATGTCGTTGCGGACAATGTACAGGGGCATGATCGCCACCTCCTGAAACGTGTGATGTGGCTCCCCTCACGGGAGGGTGCGCAGCTCCCACAGGTCGTACTGCCGGAGGAAGGGCGCGGTGCTGTGGCCGGCCCGGAGCAGATGGAGCAGCACCCCGGCGCAGGCGGCGCTGTCGCTGCCGGCGTGGTGGTGGGCGAGCTCCAGGCCCAGGCAGGCGCTCAGGGTGTTGAGCTTGTGGTTGAGGAGCTGGGGTAAAAGCCGCCGGCTCATCCGGCAGGCGCAGACGTAGGGTACGGTGCGGTGCCAATCTATGCAGTAGCCCCGGAGGCACTTTGCCAGGACGGAGAGGTCAAAGGGGGCGTTGTGAGCCACCAGGATGCCGCTGTCCAAAACCGGGCCCAAGGCGGGCCAGAGCTCCCCAAAGTCGGGCGCATCCGCCGCCGCGGCGGGGGTGATCCCCGTGAGGCGAATGTGGAAGGGGGCAAACCAGGTCTCCGGGTTCACCAGGGTGTAATAGTTCTCCGTGATCTCCCCATGGTCCACCACCGTGACACCGATGGCGCTCATGCGGGCGTTTTCGGGGTTTGGGGTCTCCACGTCAAAGACGATGTAGCGGTTTTCCATATCAGAACCCGGCCTCCCGCCGGAGTTTTTCCAGGATCTCCGTATCCGCCGGGCAGAAGTTGTACGCCGGGATCTCCCGGGGTGTGATCCACCGGAGGGCGGCGTGCTCCAAAAGCCGGGGCCGCCCTTTTTTCAAGGCGGCGCGGAAGAGCATGAGGCGCACCGTGAGGTCCGGGTAGACGTGGATGCGTTCCATGTAGAGCTCTCCCACCGAGAGCTCCACGTCCAGCTCCTCCCGGCACTCCCGGATGAGGGCGGCCTCCGCCGTCTCCCCGGGCTCCAGCTTGCCCCCGGGGAACTCCCACAACAGGCCCCGGGCCTTGTGGGCCGGGCGCTGGCAGATCAGAAAGCGCTCCCCCTCCCAGATCAGGGCGGCGGCCACTTCCGTGGCCGGGCGCGGCTCCGGTGCGCGCAGCCCGGCGCCTCCCTGGAACGCGTGGGGCGTTTTTTGCATGGTGTTTTTCCCCCTGCTTTCTTTTTTCCTGCTGTCTATTGTAGCACAAAGGGAAGGCCCTGTGAAGAAAAAAGCGCCAGCCGGGCATTGCGCCGGCGGGCGCTGGCAGGTTCAGGTTTCCGGTTCCGCCTCTTTGGACTTGGGAAAGCCCGTGAGCCAGAGCCCAGCCCCCCAGAGGCCGTAAAGCCAGGGAAAGCGGAGCGAGGCCAGAAGAAGGCGCTGGATCACGGCGGTGTAAACCGGGATGTTGGGAAAGCCGCTGCTGCCGGAATCCCGAAGCAGGCCCGCAAACAGCCACAGGAGAAAGGGCAGCTCCGCCACGGCCACCGCGGCCAGGAGCGCGAGAAGCCCCAGCCGGACGCGCCCGGCCCACGCCCCCTCCAGGGGACGGAACCGGAGAAAGCAGGAGAGCCCCTGGAGGGTGCACCAGCCCAACAGCAGGAAAAAGGCGGGCCGGACCGTCAGGGTCAGAAGATAGATTCCCTGGGCGGTGTAGTACTTGAGCTGGGCCTCCGCCATGGGGGCCAGCACCG
>CALWOS010000072.1 GCA_944383185.1 uncultured Oscillospiraceae bacterium | reverse complement strand
CGATGGACTCGTCGATGGCGAAGGGGGCGACACCGGAGGAGATGTTGCCGCAGTTGCCGTTCCAGTCCACCTTGGCGTCGGTGATGGACACCTGGGCAAAGGTGTAGTCCACGTCGGCGCCGGGCACAGAGCCGGGGCCGACGATGGCCAGCTTGCTGGTGAGGGGGTCGGCGCCGGCCAGGCCGTCGATCTGGCGCTTGTCGGGGGAACCGAAGATGCCGAGGACAATCTTGTCGCGCTCGGGACCGGGCGCGGGCAGGTCGTTCTCCTTGAGGAAAATGCCCTTGCTGGTTCCGGCGCGCATGATCACGCAGGGAATTCTGAACTGATCCATGATAAATACCCTCCTATACGACTGTTTTCCGATCCATACGCAATCGGAGGCGCGGCGCAGCGGTGCGCCGCGCCTCCGGTGGGGTTACTTCTGCTGCTGCTTCTCGGCGATGAGCCGGCCAATGGTCTCCACGCACTCCTCGGGGGTGGAGTTGGGGCCGAAGAAGGCGTCCACGCCCATGAAGCCCACGCCCTCCTTGGCGATCTTCTCCTCGTACATCCGGTGCTCTTCTTCCTTCTCGGCGATGCGCCCGCCGGCCCAGACCACGATCTTGTCCCGGAGGCCCAGCTCCTTGAGGCGCTTCTCCACCCGGGGGAAGAGGGTGTTGCCCAGGCCCAGGAGGTTGGATACGCCCACGGCGTCCGCCTTGGCCTCCGCGGCCACCTCGGCCACGGTCTCGGGCAGGTTCATGCCCCGGAGGTAGATCACGTCATATCCGGCGTCCTGGAAAGCCTCCCGCACCACGTTGATGCCGTTGACATGGGCGTCCGCGCCCACGGTGGCCAGGACGATCTTCTCCTTGCGCGTGGGGGGCTTCTCGATGTGGACGGTGACGTGCTCCTTGGTGATGGGGCAGCGGCTGGCGTCCACGCCCAGGGGGGTGTAGCCCTCCACATAGCGGGTGATGCCGTCGGGGTCGCGGTTGGTCTTGACAAAGCGCTTCAGGTCCCAGCCGCCGGCGCGGGGGGTGTCCATCTTGCCGCTCTTGCCGCCCTCGACGATCAGGTCGATAAGCTCCTCGTCGGTCCACTGCTTCCAGAACTCTTCGGTGAGGCAGCCGGGCTTCAGGCTGTGAGCGGGCAGCTTGAGCACCGCCTCCAGCACAGCAAAGGCCTCGTCCATCATCATGGCCTCATACTCGTCGATCTTGGGGGACTCGATGCCGGGGTTGTAGGTGCGGCGGAACACGTCCTCACTGGCCCAGATGGCCTGGCCCATGGAGTCGCCGGTGGGGATGCCCACGCTCTCGGCGGCCTTTGGCCGGTAGAAGTTGGCGCCGCCCAGCTTGGCGGAGATGGCCATGCGGGCAAAGTGTGCCTGCTCGGCCACCAGGTTCTCCGGGGGATGCTGGAAGGTCTCGGGCACTACAATGAGGCTCTTGGAGAGCATGTTGTGCCGGAAGGCCCGCATGATGGCCAGGTCGCGGTAGAGGTTCACGCCGCCCACGTTCATCTGGATGCCGCTGAGTTCCCAGGGCAGGCCGCCGTGGACCGCCAGGCCCTCGCTGAGGAGGCACATGGCGATGGCCATGCCGTCCGTGCCGCCGATGTTGTTGATATGCTTGTGGGTATCCAGCTGGGCGAAAATGTTGTTCTCGCCGCAGATCTGGATGGCCTTGTAGCCGTTGACTACCTTGGTGCGGAAGTCGTGGATGCCCCGGCCGCCGAAGTGGACATGGATGACAGGGCCGATGTCCGTTCCGTCAAAGCCGGCGATGAGGGCGTTGAGGATGTTGATGTGGGCCGTGTCACCGGTGGCGTTGATGCGCACAGGGTGCTTGGCGCCGCCGCCCATCTGGATGAACTCCCGCTCCCCCTTGGGGGTGATGCCGCCCTTGCCCCGGGACTGCTCGATGAGTTCCCGGCCCTTCAGGGGGTCGATGTGCCGGGTGGCCTCGGAGTGGACGAAGTGGAAGACGGTGTCGTCGTACTTCTCGGCGTACTTGTACATGTCGCAGCTTTCTTTCCAGGTCTCCTCGGCGGAGTTCCGGCCCAGGATGGGGTTCAGGCAGGGCACGCCGGTCTCCAGGGCCTTCTGGCCCAGCTCATAGATGCGGTAGCCGCTGCGGACCACGCCTGCCACTTCCCGGGGATAGGGGGCGGGCAGGCCCACCACCTCGCCGTTCTCGTCCAGGTCGGGCATCTCCACGTCGAAGCAGTCGGCATAGGCGCGGATGGTCTCGATATCTTCCTTGATGATCTTCTTGGTTCTCTCCTGCATAGGGATCTGGCCTCCTCAAATTCACATATTTTCCAGGGGTGCTTGTACCTTCTCTGTCACTGGATGCCCAGCTCTGCCCGGACCCGGGGGATGAGCCCGCCGAACTCCAGGGTCTTGAGGACGTTCTCCGCCATGGGGGTGAACTGCTTCACGGCGCCGTTCACCGTAATGGTGCCCTTCTCCAGGTCCACTTCGATCTCGTCCCCGGTTTTGAGCTCCGAAGCGATGTCCGCCACCCAGACGGGCAGGCCGATGTTGATGGAGTTGCGCCGGAAGATCCGGGCAAAACCCTTGGCGATCACCAGGGCCACCTGGGCCTGGCGCAGGGCGATGGGGGCCTGCTCCCGGGAGGAGCCGCAGCCGAAGTTCCGCCCGGCCACAATAATGTCTCCGGGGGTATGTACGCTCTTGAAGTCCGTTCCCGCCAGGCCCGCCATGGCGAAATTGCCCAGCTGGTCGTAAGGTTCGGCCATGGCATAGCCGGGGAGGATCTGGTCGGTGTCCACATCGTCGCCCAGGACGATAACTTTACCTTTGATGATATCCATTTCGGCGATTCCTCCTTCTCAGGCCTCAGGCACGGTGATCTTGCCCGCCAGGGCGGTGGCCGCGGCGGTGGCGGGGCTGGCCAGGTAGATGTTGGCCTTCATGCTGCCCATGCGCCCCGGGAAGTTCCGGTTGGTGGTGGAGACCACCACGTCCCGGGCGCTGGTGAGGCCCTCATGGGCGCCGAAGCAGGGGCCGCAGCCGGGGTTGAGCACCGTGGCGCCGGCGTCCCGGATGATCTTGCACCAGCCGCGCTTTTCCATCTCCTCCAGCACGTCGATGCTGGCGGGGACGATGAGGGTGTTCACCTCGGGGTGGACATGCTTGCCGGCGAAGGCCTTGGCCACCTGCTCCATGTCGTTGAGACGGCCGTTGGTGCAACTCCCCACCACCACCTGAGTGACGGGGGTGCCGGCCACCTCCCGCACCGGGACCACGTTGGCCGGGGAGAAGGGACGGGCGATCTGGGGCTCCAGGGAGCCCAGGTCCAGCTCGTGATCCTCAGCGGTGTCCGGCTCCTTTTCCGTTGTGCCGAAGAGGGTGATCATGCTGCCCAGCTCGATGCCCATGTTGCAGATGGTCATCCGCTCGGCCACGGAGAGGGCCTCAATGCCCGGGCCGGTAAAGAGGAGGGCCCGGTCCACCAGATGGTCCGTGCCGAACTTGCTGCCCAGATAGAGGATGATGTCCTTGCCGAATACGTTGCCGGGGAGGGAGCCGGTGAGGTAGATCTGGACCACCTCGGGGACTTCCAGGTCCAGCTTGCCCGTGGCCATGGCCGCAGCCAGCTCCGTGGAGCCCACGCCCACGCCCACGGCGCCGTAGCCGCCGCAGGTGCCGGTGTGGCTGTCGGCGATGACCACCAGCTCGCCGGGCTGGGCCCGGTGCTTTTCATACATCAGCTGGTGGATGACGCCCTGGCCCCGGTGGTAGAGGTGGCAGCCGAACTCCTTGGCAAAGTCGTCCATGGTCCACACGTTGTCCCGGGATTTCTCCGTGGAGGCGGGGTAGATATGGTCCACAATGAGGATGACCCGATCCGGGTCAAAGACTTTCTTCACGCCGATCTGCCGGAACATCTTGATGGCGATGGGCGCGGTGACGTCGTGGGCGGCCACATAGCTGACCTTACAGCTCAGGTCCTGCCCGGGGACCACCTGTTCCTTCCCGGCGGCTTTGGCCAGGTACTTCTCGATCAGGTTCAAAGCGCTTCACCCTTTCTTGTTTTGTTTGGAGGACAGTTCTTGCGGTTTTTATGCGGCGCGGCGGCTCCCCGCGGCCCGGGCGGCCCCTCTCCCTGGGGAGAGGGCTCCCCGCGTCCAGCCAGGGCGGCGGAGCAGCCGTGTCATTCTTCTGATTTCCGGCCCATAAGCCGTAAAACGCTTGTTCATTTATACTTTATCACTATCCTCCAAGCGGTACAAATACTTAATTAAACTTCTTTTTTCCAGACCCATATGTTTTCCAAATCATTTTTTGTGAAATCCTTGCGTTTTTGCCCTCAAAATCTGCCATTGTCCACGAAAGCAGCGGGCCTTTCTGCGGCGCTTGCCAGAATACTCCGCTTCATGGTATGCTGATGGAAAAGGACGCCCCCCTCTCTCTGGAGGGGACAAAAAGGAGCGTAGGAAACCCTATGAGAGAGATAAAGCTGCCCCGCCTGTCCCCGGGAAAAATCGCCGCTATTCTTTGCAGTATGGGGATTTTTGCCGCCATTGCCCTGCTGCACCCCCTGGGATTGGACCCAAGGCAGAGCCTCCTTGCGGGGAGCTTTGCCATGGTGGTCCTCTGGTGGATCACCGGCGCGGTGGACCGCACCGTGGCCTCGGCAGTCTTATTGCTAATGTTTTGCATATGCAGCGGCCTCTCCCCGGCCCAGGTCTTCACCTTCCCCCTGTCGGAGACCTTCTGGGTGTTTTTGGTGAGTTTTCTGTTCTCCGCGGGGGCCGCCAACAGCGGTCTTGTAGAAAAGCTCATCCTCCCGGTGCTGCTCCGCCGGATCCGGAGCGTGCCGGCCCTGCTGGCGGGCTTCGTGCCCATGGCGGTGGTGCTGGTTTTCCTGATCCCCCAGGCTTTTGCCCGGATTATCCTTCTGGCGGAGATCGTCCGGCAGTTCCTCTCCCGGGCCCGGGTCCGGGAGGCGGCCTTCGCCCCTATCCTCTTTTCCGCCTCCGCCGTCTCCGTCACGGTGAACATGGCCTTCCTCCGGGGGGACTACGCCCTCAACGGCGTGATCCCCGACATCGCAGGTATCCCCCTGAGTGAGGGGGAGTGGAGCCTTTATATGGCCCTGCCCACCCTGGTCTTTGCCCTGCTGTGCGCGGGGCTGGCCCTGCTGGTGTTCCGCCGGGAGCTCCGGGGGGCCTTTCCCCCGGAGCGGGCGGAGATCTCCCGGGAGGCCCTCACCCCGGCGGAGCGGCGCAACGCCCTGGCCGTGCTGCTCACGGTCGTGGTCTGGGCCACGGAGGAATTCCATGGCATCTCCGGCCTCTGGGTGGTCTGCGCCGGCACGGCGCTCATGTTCCCCCTGGGCATGCTGGGCCGGAAGGATTTCCGGGCCATCAACTGGAAACTCCTGGTGTTCCTCTCGGCGGCCTTTTCCATCGGCCCCGTGCTCCGGAGCACGGGGGTCACGGACAGGGTCTTTGCCCCGCTGGGGGCCCTGGTGCCCCAGGTGAGCGGCCTTTTCCTGGCTCTGGCCGTGGCGGCGTGCTGCATGGCGCTGCACCTGGTTTTGGGGAGCAACGCCACCACCGTCTCCGTGTGCATCGCCGGCTTCCAGGCCTGCCTGGGGGACCGGATGGAGCCCCTGCTCCTGGCCCTGACCATCGGCGTGGCCGTCTGCGGCCACTATGTCTTTCCTTTCAACAACGCCCAGATCATGGTGGGAGAGGGCCGGGACTTCGCCGCCCGCCACGTGGTGCGCTACGGCGTCCCCCTCACGGCCCTGGCCCTTCTGGCCGTCGCCTGCCTCTACTACCCCTGGTGGCGCTTCCTGGGGCTGTAGCAGAGAGAAGCCAGAAAATAAAACGCCGGGTCTCGTCACAAAGACGAGACCCGGCGTCAGTTTGCCCAAAAATACTGTGAAAGGCTTCCGGCCCGCGGGAGAAGGCTTTTGGGCGGCGCCGTACTTTGACAGGCGCGCCGCCCATGCCTTACTTCTGCCCGTCCACGTCGGGCACCATTTCCGCGTAGGATTTCAGCATCTCGGGGGTGCTGACATAGTAGCGCTTTTTCTGATCCATGGCTGCGATCTTCTCCATCTCCCCATCGGTGAGGGAGAAATCGAACAGGTCCAGGTTGTCTCGGATGTGCTGGGGGTTCTTGGAGCCGGGAATGACGATGTTGCCGCTCTGGATGTGCCAGCGGAGGATGATCTGAGAGCTGCTCTTGCCGTATTTCCTGCCCAACTCCGCAAACAGCGGCTCCTCCCGCAGCGCCCTGTCCCCGTGCCCCAGGGGATACCAGGCCTGGATGACGATGCCCTCTTTGGCAAGGAAGGCCTTCAGCTCCTTTTCCTGGGAGTAGGGGTGGACCTCCGTTTGCAGGACGGCGGGCTTCACCTCGCAAATGTCCAGGATTTCCCGAATCTGCGTCTCATGGAAGTTGGAAAGGCCGATGGCCTTGACTTTCCCTTCCCGGTACGCCTTCTCCATCAGCCGGTAACCGGCCACATAATTCCCGGCGGGCTGGTGGATCAGCAGCAGGTCGATGGTGTCGGTGCCCAGGCGCTGGAGCGTTTTCTCCACCGCGTCCTCCTGCTCGTAGAACGCGGGCCAGAGCTTGGTTTCCAGGAAAATCTCGTTCCTTGGAATCCCGGACTTCCGCATTCCCCGGCCCACGGCCTTCTCATTGACATAGGCGTTGGCTGTGTCGATGAGCCGGTAGCCGCAGGAAAGGGCGGAGAGGACAGATGCCTCCGCCTCGTCGGGGGTCAGCAGGAACGTCCCAATCCCCGCCATAGGCATCTTCACGCCGCTATTCAACGTTACATATTCCATTGTGACATCCTCCTTTTATGCTCGTTATGCTCGCATTGGCGTTCCGCCGAACACGGCGGACATCTTCATGTGGTCCAGCGCCTCGTCCAGGGCGCGCACCTCGCCGGGCGTCAGGGCCACCCCGGCGGCCCCGGCGTTTTCCGCCATCCGTTCCTCTTTCCGGGTGCCGGGGATGGGGACGATCCAGGGTTTCTTGCACAGCATCCAGGCCAGGGAGATTTGGGCCGGCGTGGCGTGTTTCTCCGCGGCCATATCGCGGAGCAGCTGCAAAAGGGCGGCGTTCTGGTCTACGGCCTCGTCGGTGAACTGGGGCATGGCGGCGCGGTAGTCGGTGGCGGCGTCAAAGCGCTCGCCCTTTCCATAGCGCCCGGTGAGGAAGCCGTTGGCCATGGGGGAAAAGGCCACCAAGCCCACGCCCAACTCCTCCAGCACGGGGAACAGGCGCTCACAGCGGCGGGCCATCATGGAATAGCGGTTCTGCACCGCCGTCACCGGGCATATGGCGTGGGCCCGGCGCAGGTAATCTTCCTTCGCCTCCGAAATGCCCCAGTGGGTGATTTTCCCTTCTCGAATGAGATCCGCCATAGCACCGGCAACTTCCTCCGGCTCCATACAGGGGTCGATGCGGTGCTGGAAGTACAGGTCGATGTGATCCACGCCCAGGCGCCGCAGGGAGCCCTCCACGGACCGGCGGATGGCCTCCGGGCGGGAATCCGGCACCAGGGGCAGGGGGACGGTTCCGCTCTCCCGGTCAAAGCGCAGGCCGAATTTCGTGGCGATCACCACATGGCTTTTCACATCGGCCAGGGCCTTGCCCACCAGGGATTCGTTGATATGGGGGTCACCGGCGGTGCCGTACACTTCCGCGGTGTCGAAGAAAGTATACCCCAGGTCATACGCCCGGCGGATCCGGCGCGTGGCCTCGGCCTCGTCTGTGGGCGCTCCATAGGCGTGGGAAAAACCCATGCACCCCAGCCCCACGGCGGAGACCGTCAAATCAGTTCCCAATGTCCTTGTTTGCATCGTTTTTCTCTCCTTTGCGGTTCCATTGTAACGCGCCCCGGGGAAGGGCGGAAGTCTCCATTGGTTATGGAGTAATAAGCCAAAGGTTTCAACTTCCCGCCTTTACAGCCCGGAAGGTATGAAAATACATGCCCAGGGATACCGGCAGCATGATGACCTCCACCACCAGCTGGGTCCAGATTATGCCGGCGCCAAAGCCGTGGGGCATTCCGTCCAGCTGCAGCCGTTCAGCCTCCAACCCCGCTTCCACCGCCGCAGGCGGCAAGGGAAAGCAGGAGCGCCAGGGCCGGTAGCAGGGAAAAAAGCCGTTTCCCAGGCGAAGGCCCTTCCGCCTGTCAGGCGAGGTGCAGGCCGTCCAGCCACTCCTGCACGTCCGCTTCGCTGACGCCGGAGCGGAAGCGCATTCCCTCCTGCCAATCGCCGGTGCCGGCCAGTTCCGCCAGCAGCGTGCCGCTGTCCCCGATCCCGGAACTGGACGAGGTGCAGAAGGGGATCACCGTTTTGCCGGTGAAATCGTTGGCCTCCACAAAGCCGTCCACCGGCCAGGCGGCGATGCCCCACCAGATGGGATACCCGATAAACACGGTGTCGTAGCTGTCCCAGTTCTCCACCGTGTCGGCCACCAGCGCGACATCCCGCAGGGCTTCGTCATCGTGCTCCTGGTTTACGCGGCTGCCGTCCGCCGTCCAGTCTAGGTCCTCGTCGGTGTAGGGATCGGCGGGCTCCAGGGCGAACAAATCGCCGCCGGTCATGTCGGCGATGTAGCGCGCGGCCTGTTCCGTGTTGCCGGTGGCGGAAAAGTACACCACCAGGGTGCCGCCGGCCTCTCCCCCGGCTTCCGGCTGGGGATACGGCGTCTCACCAGGTGCGGAGGGCGCGGGGGATTCCGGGGCCGCGCTGGGGACTGCGGATTCCGGGGCGCCGGACGCGCCGGGCGAGCTTGTGCCGCAGGCCGCAAGGCCCAGCACCATCGCCAAACTCAGGAACAAAGCAGTGTATTTTTTCATGTTCATCGCTCCTTTCTCATGGATTTGTGTCGGATCTTTCCGCGTTTACGCGTAGCATTCTTGGAAGATTTTCAAAATTTCCCCATGGGTCATCACCTGGTAGCTGCCCTGGGAGATGCCGCAGGAATCGGCGATTTCCTTCAGCTGCTCCTTCCGCGCGCCCAACTCCTTGAGGGTGATGGGCAGGCCGATTTCCCGGATGAAGTCCGCCAAAGCGTCGATGCCGGCGCGGGCGAGGGCGTCATCCGTCCTGCCCTCCCGGGCAATGCCCCAGACATTCTGCGCGAACCGCACAAACTTGGGCAGGCCGTTTTTATAAATATGCCGGTAGTACACCGGGTGCAGCACCGCCAGGCCGCAGCCGTGGTTGCAGTCGGTGTAAGCGCCCAGCTGGTGCTCCATGTTGTGACACTGGAAGTCGCACTTCTTGCCCATCTTGATCAGCCGGTTTTCCGCCATGGTGGCGTCCCACATCAAATTGGAGCGGGCCGTGTAGTCCTCCGGATTCTGGATGGCGGCGCGCAGGTTGCGGATCACGCTCTTCA
>CALWOS010000071.1 GCA_944383185.1 uncultured Oscillospiraceae bacterium | reverse complement strand
GCTGGACGGGCTGGAGGCCTGTATGGAGATCCGGGAGTTCTCCACCGTGCCCATCATCATGCTCACCGCCAAAAGCGAAGACGCGGACAAGCTCATGGGTTTTGCCTGCGGGGCGGACGACTAGGTGACCAAGCCCTTCAACATCCTGGAACGCAAGGCCCGGATCCGGGCCCTGCTCCGGCGCAGCAGCATCGTCTCCGCCTCGGAGCCGGAGACAAACGTGCTTACCCGGGGCGGCATCGCCCTGGACGAGGACCGGCGGGTGGCTGTGGTCCGGGAGCGGACTGTGGAGCTCACGCTGAAGGAATATGATCTTCTGAGCCTTTTGATGCGTTCTCCCGGAAAGGTTTTTTCCCGAGAGGCGCTGCTGGACACCGTCTGGGGCTATGACTACCAGGGTGATATCCGCACCGTGGACGTGCACATCCGCCGCCTGCGGGAGAAACTGGAAGAAAACTCCGCCAATCCCACACACATCCTCACCCGCTGGGGTGTGGGTTACTATTTTGCGGAATGAGGGGTTTGCTGAAACGATTGCCCTGGCGGGAGAGCGTGCAGGCACAGTTCATCGCCGTGTTCATGCTGCTGCTTCTGGCGCTGCTGGTGCTGCTGAACACCTATCCCCTGGTGGCCATCCGGGATCTGGTGTTTGCCAACAAACGCTCCGCCCTCCAGGCTCAGGCCACGGTGGTGGCCGCCTCTCTGGCGGGGCTGGATGAGCTCACCGAGTCCGGCGTGAAGCAGGTCATGGAACTGCTGGACGTGGTGGACGTGGACCGGATGCTGGTCACGGACGCCTCGGGCCGGATCCTCTATGATACCGACGGGCAGGACCCGGCGGTGGGGCGATATGCCCTTTTTCCCGAACTTCGTGACGCCCTGGACGGGGACACGGCCTTTTATAACGCCTATGCCGACGCTGCGTTTCTCAGCCGGGTGGCCGTGCCCGTCCGGGCACGGGGAGCGACCATCGGCGCGGTGTATCTCCGGGAGACGGATACGGAACAGGGTGAGCTCCTGCGCCAAGTCCAGAGCACGCTGCTGAATATCTCCCTGGGCGTGGCGGTGGCGGCGCTCCTGGTGACGAGCGTACTCACCCGGGCGCTGACCCGGCGCCTCACCCAACTGGTAGAGGCCATCCGCATTGTCCGGGATGGGGAGTATGCCTACCGCCTGGATGTGAAAGGGGAGGATGAGCTCTCCGAGCTGGGGCGGGAGTTCAATAACCTGACACAGCGCCTCCAAAGCACGGAGGAGCTGCGCCGGCGCTTTGTTTCCGACGCCTCCCATGAGCTAAAGACGCCTCTGGCCTCCATCCGCCTCCTGGCGGACAGTGTGGTCCAGAGTGAGGCCATGGACCCGGAGACCATGCGGGAATTTGTCTCGGACATCGGCATGGAGGCAGACCGCCTGAACCGCACCACGGAAAAGCTCCTGCAGCTTACCCGGATGGACGGGGAGGCCGCGCCGGTTCGCCAGCCGGTGGAGCTCCGGGCCGTGGTGGAGAAAACGCTGCAGCTCCTCGCGCCCCTGGCCCGGGAGCAGGAGGTGGAGCTCCGGAGCGAGCTTGCGCCGGACGTGCGCGTCCTGGGCGACCCGGACGGCGTCTACCAAATCATTTTCAACCTGGCCGAAAACGGCATCAAGTATAACGTCCGGGGCGGCAGCGTCAGCTTGCGGCTCTTTGCCCGGGAATACCAGGCGGTGCTGGAGGTGGAGGACACGGGCATCGGCATCCCCGAAGAAGACCTGCCCCATATTTTTGACCGCTTTTACCGGGTGGACAAGGCCCGTTCCCGAAAAAGCGGCGGCAGCGGCCTGGGGCTCTCCATCGTCCGGGACGCCGTAGTGCGCCACGGCGGCCAGATCCGGGTGGAGCCCAACTACCCCCAGGGCAGCCGCTTCGTGGTGGAGTTTCCCCTGTATTCAGGAGAGGAGGCGGCGCCATGATGTGGAGACAAGAGCGCGGCCTCATGGCGCTTGTGCTTGCGCTGGCGCTTTTGCTGGGAGTGGCCTTGGGCGGCTGCTCCGGCGCCCGGGAGGGAGGCTATTATGTCCTCCGGGAGAACCTGGAGCGCCAGGGCGCGGACGCGGGGGCCCTCCTTACGGCGGAGTCCGTCTCCCTTGCCGCGGCACCCGACCCCGTCTCCGGCCTGCTCTCCGCTTTCGCGGCCCAGCCCGGTTCCCATTCCCTCCGCTCTGCCCTGCCGGAGGAGGTGGATATCCTGGGCTGTGAGGTGGAAAACGGCGAGGCGGTTGTTACCTTAAGTCCAAACTACGCTGAGCTCTCTCCCATGGACCAGACAGTACTCTGTTGCGCCCTGGCGGGGACGCTGTGCCAGTTGGAGGAGATCCGCTCTGTCGCTATATTAGTAGACGGGGAAACAGTTGTCCGGGGTCTCACTGCGGATGACGCGCTGCTCCTGGATGGAGAGGCCGATCCGGAGGAGCGGCAGGCGCGCCTGTACTTTACCGACAGCGACGGACGTTACCTCACGGCGGAAGTTCACCGGCTCTCCCTGGGCGAGGATACCAGCCTGGAGCGCATCGTGCTGGAGGAACTGCTCCGGGGCCCCTTTGGGGACGATCTCCGCACGGCGGTGCCCGCGGGTACGGCTGTGCGCTCCGTGGCCACGGAGGACGGCTTGTGTACCGTGGACCTCTCTGGAGAATTTGTCTCCGCCCGCTCCGGCAGTGCCCAGGGCCAGCGCCTCGCGGTGTATGCCATTGTCAATACTCTCACCGCCCTGCCGGAAGTGGAGCGCGTGCGCATCCTCTCGGAAGGGGAGGCGGTGACCGCCTATGAATACCTGGATCTGGATCGGAACTTCGCAGAAAATGAGCGGGTCCTGGGTCCGGCGGATACCGCCGGGGGAGAGGTGGACATCACCATATACATGGCGCTCCGGGACCGGAACGCCCTGGTAGGCGTGCCCTGGATTGTCCGGCCCGAAGGGGAGAGCCTGGCCCAGGCCGCCTGTGCGGCGCTGTTCTCCGCCGGGGAGGATCCGGATTACCGCAGCCTGTTTTACGGGGAGGACAGCTTCCTCGCCGTGGAGGTTACAGACAGCGGCGTCTGCCGTGTGGATCTGCCCAGGAGTTTCTTTGACTCCCGGGGCAGCGAAGAGGAGATCCGGTTGGCGGTGGAGGCCCTTACAGCCACCCTGGCGGGGCTTCCCGGCATTACCGGAGTATATCTGACCATGGACGGCGCGCCGGCCAAATACGGCGGCCTGGATTTTTCCGGGCGGCTGATACCCAATATAGAATCCATTGTGAAATGAGGAATGCGACATGAAAAAACAAGGCACCATCTGCGTCCAGGGGGGCTACCAGCCCGAGAGCGGCGCGCCCCGGCAGATCCCCATCATCCAGAGTACCACCTATCCTTATGCCACGGCAGAGGAGATGGGCAAGCTCTTTGACCTGGAGACGGAGGGATATTTTTATACCCGGCTGCAGAACCCCACCAACGACGCCGTGGCCCGGAAGATCTGTGAGCTGGAGGGCGGCACGGCGGCCATGCTCACCTCGGCGGGACAGGCGGCCACCTTCCTGGCGCTGTTCAATCTGTGCTCCTGCGGGGACCACATTGTCTCCAGCTCCGCCATCTACGGCGGGAGCTACAACCTCATCGCCGTGACGATGAAACGCATGGGCATCGAGAGCACCTTTGTGGAACCCGACTGCACCGACGAGGAGCTGGCGGCGGCCTTCCGGCCCAACACCAAGTGCGTCTTTGGGGAGACCATTGCCAACCCCGCCCTGGCGGTGCTGGACATCCAACGCTTCGCGGAGGCGGCCCATGCCCACGGCGTGCCCTTGATCGTGGACAACACCTTTGCCACGCCCATCAACTGCCGGCCCATCCAGTGGGGGGCGGACATCGTCACTCACTCCACCACCAAGTACATGGACGGCCACGCCGCTGCTGTGGGCGGGGCCATTGTGGACAGCGGGAACTTTGACTGGATGGCCCACAAGGACAAGTTCCCCGGCCTCACCACCCCGGACGAGAGCTACCACGGCGTGGTGTACGCAGAGCGTTTTGGGAACGGGGGCGCGTTCATCACCAAGGCCACGGCCCAGCTCATGCGGGACCTGGGCTGCACCCCCGCGCCCATGAACAGCTTCCTGCTGAATCTGGGGCTGGAGTCCCTCCATGTGCGTGTGCCCCGGCACTGTGAAAACGCCCTGGCCGTGGCGCAATACCTCCAGGACCATCCCAAGGTGGCCTGGGTGAACTACCCCTCCCTGCCCGGGAACCCCTACTACGCCCTGGCCCAGAAATACCTGCCCCACGGCTCCTGCGGCGTGGTGAGCTTTGGCCTCAAGGGCGGGCGTGAGAGCGCCGCCCGTTTCATGGAGAAGCTGCATGTAGCCAGCATCGCCACCCACGTGGCGGACGCCCATAGCTGCGTCCTCCACCCGGCGGGTACCACCCACCGGCAGATGACCGACGCGGAACTGGCCCACGCCGGCGTGGGCCCGGACCTGGTGCGCCTGAGCGTGGGGATCGAGGACATCGACGACATCCTGGCGGACATTGCCCAGGCCCTGGAGCAGGCATGAGCGCCCTTCCCATTCCCCAGGTGACGGCGGGATCCGTTTATGACCTGACGCCGGAGCTCTTCCTCCGCCGGGGGGTGGAGGCGGTGCTGCTGGATCTGGACAACACCCTGGCGCCCTATTCCCAGCATCAGGCGCCGCCGGCTTTGCGCAATTGGATTGACCGCCTCCGGGCGGCGGGGCTCACGCCCTTTCTCCTTTCCAACAACCGGGGGGAGCGCCCGGCGGAATTTGCCAGAGCCCTGGGCATCGGCTATGCGAAACGGGCCGGGAAACCCGGCACCGCGGCCCTGTTCCGGGTACTGAAGGAGCTGGGCAAGACCCCGGAACAGGCCGCCCTGGTGGGGGATCAGGTGTATACGGACGTGCTCTGCGCCCGGCGGGCCGGGGTGCTGGCGGTGCTGGTGCGGCCCATATCCATGAAAAACCCGCTCCTGGCCCTGCGCTATGGGGCGGAGGCGCCCTTCCGCCTCCTGGCCCGGGGCCGGGCGGAGCGGATCGGCAAATGTACGGAGGCGAAACCATGACGAGATTTGCAAAGCTCCAGGCCGCCCTGGGGGAACAGGAGCTGGACGCCATGCTCCTGCTCTCCCCGGTGAACCGGCGCTACGCCACAGGCTTTCCCAGCTCAGACGGCGCGGTGGTGCTCACGGAGAAGGAGGCCTTTTTCTTCACCGACTCCCGGTACATCGAGGCCGCCCGGCAGCAGGTGCCGGGCGCCACCATCGGGGAGATCACCGGGAAAATGCGCCGGAGCGACTGGCTGCGCCAGGTACTGGCGGATTGCGCCGGGAAGTGCCTGGGCTTTGAGGAAGAGTGGCTCTCCTACGGGGCCTATCTCCGGCTCCAGGAGGATCTGCCAGGGACGGAGCTTGTCCCCGCCCAGAGCATCCCCAGCCGCCTCCGGGCAGTGAAGGACAAAGAGGAGCTGGCGGCGATGGCCGCGGCCCAGGCCATCGCCGAGGCGGCCCTCGAGAGGGTTTTGCTTCTGATCCGCCCCGGCGTGCGGGAGCGGGACATTGCAGCGGAGCTCACCTACCAGATGCTCCTGCTGGGGGGCGAGGGGAACAGCTTCGACCCCATCGTGGTAGCCGGGCGCAAATCCAGCATGCCCCATGGTGTGCCCGGGGACGAGACGGTGTCCGCCGGGGACTTCGTCACCATGGACTTCGGCTGCCTCAAGGACGGCTACTGCTCGGATATGACCCGCACCGTGGCCGTGGGCAGCGCCACGGCGGAGATGCGCCGGGTGTACGACACTGTGCTCCGGGCCCAGGAGGCGGGCATCGCCGCGGTAAAAGCCGGGGTGCCCGGCGCCGCGGTCCATGCCGCCGGGGCGGACGTGATTGAAAAAGCGGGCTACGGGGCATACTTTGGCCATGCCTTCGGCCACAGCCTTGGGCTGGAGATCCACGAGAGCCCCAATTTCTCGCCTTCGGAAAAGCGCGCCATCCCTGCCGGGGCGGTGATCTCCGCCGAGCCGGGGATCTATCTGCCCGGCCGTTTCGGCGTGCGGATCGAGGATGTGGTCTGCGTCACGGAGCAGGGCTGCGTCAACCTCACCTCCGCGCCCAAGGAGCTGCTGGTGCTGTAAAATCCCCGCCCACCGCAGAAAGCACTTGCCAAATCGGCATATGTGCGGTAAAATGTATCAGCTGAGAAACACAAATGCTGTAGATACAGGAGGATTCAGTTATGATTTCTGCGGGCGAATTTCGCAACGGCGTGACCTTTGAGTTGGACGGCCAGGTGATGCAGGTGGTGGAATTCCAGCACGTGAAGCCTGGCAAAGGCGCCGCTTTTGTGCGCACCAAGATGAAGAACGTCATCACCGGCGCCGTGGTGGAAACTTCCTTTAACCCCACCGCCAAGTTTGAAAACGCCTATGTGGAGCGCAAGGAGATGGAGTACAGCTACAACGATGGGGATCTGTACTATTTCATGGATCTGGAGACCTACGACATGCTCCCCATCGGCAAGGACGTCCTCTCCGACGGCTTCCGTTTTGTCAAGGAGAATATGAACTGTACCGTCAGCTCCTACAAGGGCAAGGTCTTCGCTGTGGACGCGCCCAATTTTGTGGAGCTGGAAGTCACCGAGACCGACCCCGGTTTCGCCGGCAACACCGCCACCAACGCCACCAAGCCCGCCAAACTGGAGACCGGCGCCGAAGTGAAGGTGCCCCTGTTCATCGAGCCGGGCGAGCGTATCCGGGTGGACACCCGCACCGGGGAGTATCTGGAGCGGGCCAAGAGCTGAGAGAGCTATTTCTTCCATTTGATTAATAAATCGTGTCAAAAAGGAGGTCACCACTATGACACCTGCTGAGAAAGTCGCTTACCTGAAGGGCTTGGCCGAGGGGCTGGGCGTGGACAAGGACTCCAAGGAGGGCAAGCTTTTTGCCATTATCGCCGATATCCTGGAGGATCTGGCTCTGGATGTGGAGGAGCTGGAGGAATCTGTCGCGGATCTGGATGAGGAAGTGGAGGACCTCTCCGACGATGTGGAGGAGATCGAGGACTTCCTGGACAGCGTCCTGGATGACGAGGATGACGAGGACGAAGATGAGGAGGACGACTACTGCCGCCGCCATCATCACGGCCACCATCACCACGGCTGCTGCCACCATCACGATGAGGACGAGGACGAGGAACCTGTATTTTACGAGGTCACCTGCCCGGCCTGCGGCAACACCATCACCGTGGACGAGGACGTGCTGCTTCTGGAGAAGATCGACTGCCCCAACTGCGGCGAGACCCTGGAATTTGACTTCGACGCCATTGAGGACGAAGACGAGGACGAGGACGCCCCTGAGACGGACGGCGAAGAGGAATAATCCCGGGGATTTGAGACTTCAAAAAACCTTTTGCAATCCTCCCGCGGTACCTTTTGGTGCCGCGGGGGCTTTTTTTGCCCTTTTTGGAAAAGGCCTTGACAGACGGTTCGGAAGCGTGTATGATATCCGTATTAGAAGAAATAGTACGGTTCAAACGCAAAACTGTAGACGGGGCGTGATGAAGTGATCAGACTCAATTACCGGGATTCCCGGCCCATCTATGAACAGATTATGGATGGACTGCGGCGTCTGGTGGTCTCCCAGGTGCTCAAGCCCGGGGACAAACTGCCCTCGGTGCGGGAGCTTGCCAGCCAGCTTGCCATCAATCCCAATACCATCCAGCGGGCCTACCGGGAATTGGAGGCCCAGGGCTACATCTACTCCATCCCCGGCAAGGGCAGCTTTGCTGCGGAGCGGGCAGAGGTGGACCAGGCGCGGGTGGAAAAACTGCTGCGCCGCTTTGACGAGACGGTGACGGAACTGGGCTTTCTGGGTTATTCCGGAGAGAAACTCTGTCAGCGGATCCGGAAAGGGGGAGAGGACGCATGATTGAGGTCAAGAATGTAGTTAAGATATTTGACGGCTTCCGGGCGCTGGATGGGCTGAGTTTCCATGTGCCCCAGGGCGCCATTTACGGGCTGGTGGGACCCAATGGCGCGGGGAAGAGCACCGTCATCCGCCACCTTACCGGCATCTACCGGCAGGATGAGGGCCAAGTATTGGTGGACGGGGCGCCGGTGTACGAAAACCCGGCGGTGAAAGGACGTATCGCCTATATCCCCGACGAGATCTTCTTTTTCCCCCAGGCGGGCATTCGGGACATGATGCGCTTTTACAAGGGGGTCTGCCCCCGGTTCAGCACCGAGCGCTTTGAAAAGCTCCGGGAGGCCTTTGCCCTGGACGAGAAAATACCTATGCGCCGCCTGAGCAAGGGCATGCAGAAGCAGGCGGGCTTCTGGCTGGCCATGAGCATGTGCCCGGACATCCTGATCCTGGACGAACCGGTGGACGGCCTGGATCCGGTGATGCGCCGGCAGGTCTGGAGCATCATCCTCCAGGATACGGCGGAGCAGGGGACCACGGTTCTGGTCTCCTCCCACAACCTTCGGGAGCTGGAGGACGTGTGCGCCCATGTGGGTATCCTCAGCAACGGCAAGCTGCTCCTGGAGCGGAGCCTCAGCGACCTCCAGGACAACATGGTAAAGGTGCAGCTGGCGCTGCCGGACGGGAAAGTTTTGCCCGACGGTCTGGAGATCCTCCACCAGAGCGGCCAGGGCCGGCTCAAGACCCTGATCCTCCGGGGTACCGCAGAGGAAAACACCAACAAACTGGCTACGGCGGAACCGCTCTTTATGGACGTGGTGCCCCTGAGCCTGGAAGAGATCTTCATTTATGAGCTGGGAGGTGAGCACTATGCGGTCAAAGACATCGTGCTTTAACGGGGCCCTTTGGCGCAAGACCATCTGCCGCTTCTGGCCCTTGTGGGTCATATATCTGGGCGTCTGGCTGCTGATGCTGGTGGTGCCGGTGTCCAGCCAGCTCAACTACTGGAAAACCATCGGCAGCGAGGGCGTTTACCGGATGGAGGGCTATTTCCTCCAGGCGGCGCTGTACGGCGGGACCTTTGTCAATCTGGTGGCGGGTATCGCCGCGGCTATGGCGGTGTTCAGCCATCTCTACAGCCCCCGGCATCTGAGCATGCTGGCAAGCCTTCCCATCCGCCGGGAGGGGCTGTTCCTGAGCCAGTATCTGGCGGGGAGCGCCATGCTCCTGGGCGTGGACGTGCTGGTGTGCCTGATCTCCCTAGTGGTGGGGCTGGTCTCCGGCGTACCCCTGGCGGGCGCGGCGGGCCAGTGGTTGGGCATTGTGGCGCTCCAGGGCGTGTTTTTCTTCAGCATGGCCTCCCTGGTGGCCCAGCTCACGGGGAGCCTGGTGATTTTGCCCCTGGC
>CALWOS010000070.1 GCA_944383185.1 uncultured Oscillospiraceae bacterium | reverse complement strand
TGGAGCCCGCCGTTTTCCAGGTCTGTGAGACGGTTGTTCTTCTCCGGAGGCTTGCCGGAGATGGCGGAGAGAAAGCCGTTGACAATTTCCCGGATCATGGCCGCTCACCGCCTCTCAGGGCGCTGGTGCGCTCCAATATGGCCTCCAGCACGCCCCCGCCGATGGCCAAAGCCTTTTCCGAAGCCAGGAAGCAGTGGTCATAGGCCTCCGGGCGGGGATCAATGTCCCCGCTCTTCATGCCGGGAAAGACCTCCGTCCCCTCCGGCAGAAGCCCCCGGAGGACGCCGTCAATGGTGCAGGGCATGGGTACGCCGTCCACAGTGGCGGCGGTTTCCCCGGCGGTGACGCGGTCCCCGATCTTCCGCACAGGGGTGAAGGTCCCGGCGCGGGGTGCCCGGAGCACCCGGTCCGCGCTGTGGCCGGCGATGCTTCCAGGGATACCCGTATCGGGGATGGCCCCGCCCTTATGGATGACCCGGCCCAGATAGTGGCCCCGCTTGGTCTCCACCACCGCGTGGCAGTCCACCCCGGCGGTGAAGCCGGGGCCCACGCCGATGACTGTGGGGGCGTCGTGGATGGCTGTGCCCAGATTCTTCTTGGCCAGAATGGCGTCCACCACCGCGTCGGGCCGGAGCGCCGCCACGCAGGCCGCCTTCGGATCCGGCAGCACAGGAAGGATGTCCTGCCGGAGGAGTGCCAGCGCCGCCTCCGGCGTCTCCGCCCGGCGGGCCTCCACGTCCTCCACACGGGTTTGCCCCAGGCGTATTGCCTCGGAAAAGCACACCGTGCGGCGGATGCTGGTGGGCCTGGGCAGATCCGTCATTACCAGGGAGACGCCGCTCCGCCAAAGCCGCAGGGCAATACCTGAGGCCAGATCCCCGGCCCCTCTGATCACCACAAGCATTTCCATTCTCCTTTCTGCAACGCGCTCACCACTGCGGGGCAACGGAGCAGCCCGGAAAAGGCCGCTGCCGTCTCCATCCCCCCGGGGATGTCTGTCTTATTCAGCAATACCCGCTGGTGCAGGCCCTCTTTTTCCAGCACGGCGGCGACACGTTCCGGCGTGGCGGCGTCCTCCACGGCGCAGCCCGCCAGGGCGGCGAAGACCTCCGGCCGGTGGACCGTTTCCCGGATGGGGCGGCCCACCCCGTCCAGGCCCGCCACGGCGATTACCTGCCGCGTCTCTCGGGGGATGACCGGCTCGTGGGGGCCGTGCGCCTTCAGCGGAAGGCATTTGGCCCCGTCCGCCTCTGCGATTACATAGTTCGCCGCCTCCAGAAGCACCCCCATGGGCAGGGAGGAGGAGCGCAGCTTTTTCTGCTCGTCCAGGGCCCCCACACAAACCAGCGGCGCGGCCTGAAGGGCCTGGGCCAGGGCTTCGGGGCTGGGGTCCAGCAGGCAGGGGATGTGGCTGGGCGGGAAGATCTTGGTGGTGGTGCACACAATGGTCCGCCCTCGGCGAGAAAGCTCCCCGCCCAGGGTATACAGCAGCGTGGTTTTGCCGCCGCCGCCGATCAGGGCCGTGAGTCCCGGCCCGATCTCCAGAATATCGCTCAGTTCCATAGATCCTCCCTGCGCGTCTCCCGGCTGCCACCGGGCGGCGCGTGCAATATGAACATAAAAGATAGCGGTAGTCATTATACTGCATTTTCCGGCGTAAAGCAACGGTTTGTCTTGCATGTGCCGGAATGAGGTGGTATAATTCCCATACCATTATATTGAAAAAAGATAACGGAGCGCGCGTATGGAACAACTGGAAGGAAGAGAAAGAAGAGCCCGCTGGACGATCCCCATTCTGGGCGCGCTGCTGATTGTGGGGTTTGTGCTGTCCTTCGGCCTGGGGCGCTACGCCGTGCCGCCGGCGGAGGTGGTGCGCATCCTGCTCCACCGGGTGTTTCCCGGCGGGATCGAGGTGACGTGGGAGCCCAATATGGAAGCGGCGGTGGTCAACGTCCGCATGCCCCGGCTGCTGATGGCCTGCCTGGTGGGCTGCGCCCTGTCCGCCGCCGGCGCGGCCTATCAGGGAGTGTTTCAAAACCCCATGGCGTCCCCGGACGTCCTGGGCGCCTCCAACGGCGCCTGTTTCGGCGCGGCCCTGGCCATTTATTTTAACGCCACCAATCAGGTCACGGTACTCTCGGCCTTCGCCGTCAGCCTTTTGACGGTGACTTTGGTGTATGCCATCGGGGAGCGGGCGCCGGGCAAGAAAATCGTGAACCTGGTGCTGGCGGGCATCATGATCAGCTCCATATTTTCCGCCGGTACCTCCTTCATCAAACTGGTAGCGGACCCGACCAACCAGCTTCCGGAGATCACTTACTGGCTTATGGGCAGCCTGTCGGGGGTGCAATGGGCCAACCTGCGCTTTGCCGTGGTCCCCATTGTGGTGAGCCTGGTGCCGTTGATCCTGCTCCGCTGGCGGATGAATGTGCTGACCCTGGGAGATGACGAGGCCAGGACCATGGGCGTCAGCGCCCGGAAGCTGCGTCTGGTTGTGGTGGTTTGCGCCAGTTTGGCCACCGCCGCGTGCATCTCCGTCACGGGAATGATCGGCTGGGTGGGCTTGGTGATCCCCCACCTGTGCCGGAAACTGGTGGGCTGCGATTTCCGCCGGCTGCTGCCCTGCAGTATGCTGGCCGGGGCGCTGTTCCTTTTGTGCGTGGATGACATCAGCCGCAATCTTCTGTCTACGGAGATCCCGATCGGCATCCTCACGGCCTTTGTGGGCGCGCCGTTTTTCATCTATCTGATTATGGAAAAGGAGCGCTGACATGAGCATCGAAGTGGAAAAACTTTGCTTCTCCTACGGCAGGCGAGAGGTGCTCCGGGACGTGAGCTTTACTGCCCGGCCTGGGGAACTGACCTTGGTCCTGGGTCCCAACGGCGTGGGAAAGAGCACCTTGTTCCGCTGCATCCTGGGTCTGCTCCAGGATTGGAAGGGGAGCATCCGGGTGGAGGGGGCGGATGTACGGACCCTCCGGGTCCGGGAACTGGCCCGGCGGGTGGCCTATATCCCCCAGAGCCATTATCCCACGTTCAACTACTCCGCTTTTGACATGGTGCTCATGGGCACCACCCGGCGCACCTCGCCCTTTGTCTCCCCAGGAAAAAAGGAGCGGGAAGCCGCGATGGAGGCCATGGAAGCCGCCGGGGCGGCCTATCTCCGGGACCGGAGTTACCACCGCCTCTCCGGCGGGGAGCAGCAGCTGGTGCTCATTGCCCGGGCCCTGGCCCAGGACACCCGGGTGCTGCTTATGGACGAGCCCGCGGCGAACCTGGATTACGGCAACCAGCTCCGCCTGATGGAACAGGTCCGCGCCCTGGCGGAGCGGGGTTATCTCATTTTGCTCAATTCCCACAACCCTCAGCATGCTCTGGATTATGCCCATCGCGTCCTGGCCATCCGCGACGGCCGGACCCGGGCCTTCGGCAAGCCGGGGGAGGTGCTGACCCCGGAGCTGATTCGGGAGCTGTACGGCGTGGAGGTGGACTTCCTCCGTCTGGAGGGCCGCTGCCTTCTGTCCCCGGTGCGGGGAGGCGCGCGATGAGCGGCTTTGCCTGGACGGAGGACATGCTCCGCTTTATGGAGGACGCCGCCCGCTGGGGAGACTATCACCGGCGCCTGGCGGCGGAACTGGCCCCCTGGCTGCCCCGGGACGGCCGGGTGCTGGACGCCGGCTGTGGCCAGGGTTTTCTGACCATGGCCCTGGCGCCCTGGTGCGCCAGCGTCACCGGCGCGGACCGGGACGGCCGGGCCCTGGAATGGCTGCGGGCGGAGGCGGGGAACAGGGGGCTGGAGAATGTGTCTACCTGGGAGGTGGACCTGTTTTCCGCGCCCGCCCGCCCCGGCGGCTTTGACGCCATGGTATTCTGCTTTTTTGGGAGCGTGGAGGAAATCCTCACCCTGGCGGGGCAGTACCGGCCAAAGGCTTTGGTGATGGTGAAAAAAGCCTGGCGCTGCCACCGCTTTGACGCCGGGAACCGCCCCCTGCGGCGCTATACCTACGGGGAGGCCTGCGGGAAACTGACGGAAATGGGCATTCCCTTTGCCCAGCGGGAGCTGAAGCTGGAATTCGGTCAGCCTTTCCGGCAGCTGGAGGACGCGGAACGCTTTTTTGCCATCTACAAGCGGGGGGAAACGTGTTTCTCCCCCGAGGAGATCCGTGCCCGGCTCCGGGAGACCGGGCGGGCGGACTTCCCCTGGTATCTCCCCAGCGAAAACCATCTGGGCCTTATCTGCGTTCATACGGGAGCGATTCCCGATGAAATAACACTTTGTGACAAGGAGAAGACACTATGAAACGACTGACTGCACTGCTGGTTTGCCTGTGCCTGATCCTGGGACTCTGCGCCTGCGGCGGCACGGCACAGACCCAGGCGCCGGGGACGGAAGCGCCGGCGTCTGCTGTGCCGGAGACAGAAGCTCCGGCCACAGAAACCCCAGCCACGGAGGCCCCGGCGGACGCGGAGGCATTCGTGTTCACCGACTCCGTGGGCCGGGAAGTGACCCTGCCCCGGGAGATCCAGCGCATTGCCGTGTCCGGCCCTCTGGCCCAGATGGTGGTGTTCGCCATAGCTCCAGACCTGTTGGTGGGCATTGCCAGCGAGTGGGATCCCTCTGCGGAGGAGTATTTGGACACCGAATACTATAATCTGCCCATCCTGGGACAGCTCTACGGCGGCCAGAGGGAGATGAATCTGGAAGAGCTCCTGGCGGCGGATCCCCAGGTGGTCATTGATGTGGGCGAGACCAAGGACTCCGTCAAGGAGGATCTGGACGCGCTCCAGGAGCAGACGGGCATTCCCTTCGTCCACATCTCCGCTACCCTGGAGACCTACCCGGAGACCTACCGGATGCTGGGCGAGCTCCTGAACCGCCAGGAGGAGGCCGAGACCATCGCCTCCTTCTGCGCCGAGACCTATAACACCATCTCCACCAGCCTGGAGGGCGTGGAGCGGGTGAAGGCGCTGTATATCATCGGCTCCGAGGGTCTGAACGTCATTGCCAAGGGCAGCTATCACGCCGAGGTGCTGGATCTTCTCACGGACAACCAGGCTGTGGTGGACGAGCCCAGCTCCCGGGGCACCGGCAACGAGGTGGACATGGAACAGCTGATGAACTGGGACCCGGATTACATCATCTTTTCCCCGGACAGCATCTATGACACTCTGGACCAGTACCCCGCTTACCAGGCCCTGAAGGCCATCAGCAGCGGCAACTATGCCAAGACTCCCATGGGCCCCTACAATTGGATGGGCTTCCCGCCCTCCGTGCAGCGTTACCTGGGCATGCTGTGGATGGCCAAGCTCCTGTACCCGGACATGATGCCCTACGATCTCTACGAGGAAGTGGCGGAGTATTTCCAGCTGTTCTACCACTGCGACCTGACCCAGGAGCAGTTTGACGCGCTCATGGGCGATTCTCTGGATCAGGTTTCCTGAAACGCCGGCGTTTCGGGAAACAGGGAAAAGGAGAGAATACCATTATGAAGCAATTGATTTCTTCTGTCCTGGAGCATCTGCGTGCCGGGGAGAAGGCGGTCCTGTGCAGCATTCTGGCCTCTTCCGGCTCCAGCCCCCGGGGCGCCGGGGCCAGGATGGCCGTGTTTGCTGACGGCAGCTTCCTGGGCACAGTGGGCGGCGGCGCGGTGGAGCAGCACGCTCTTTCCGAGGCTATGGAGGTCCACCGCTCCGGCGCGGAATACGCCAAAAGCTTCTGCCTTCACCCCAATGAGGTGGCGGACATCGGCATGATCTGCGGCGGCAATGTGACGGTGTATTTCCAGTATTTGACGGAACAGGATATCCCGGTCCTGGAGACCATGCTCCGGGTGATCCGGGAGAATGCGGACGCCTGGCTCTGCGAACTCCTGCGGGAGGGCAGGGTCGTGGAGATGTGCGTCTATGAAAAGGGGCGCGGCCTCCTGCACGCCAAGGCGCTGACCGCCGCGGAGGTGGAGCCGCTCCTGGGAGCTGACGCCGTGTACCGGAAGGGGGAACCGGGCTACTATGTGGAGCCCATCTCCCAGGGGGCGCGGGTATATGTCTTTGGCTGCGGCCATGTCTCCCGGGAGCTGGTGCCGGTGCTGGCCCATGTGGGTTTTTCCGTGACGGTGTATGACAACCGCCCGGGGCTTGCCACCCGGGAGCATTTTCCTGACGCGGACCAGGTCCTCCTGGGGGAGTTTACCCGCTTTGGCGAGCAGATCACCATTACGGACCGGGACTATGTGGTGATCATGACCCCCGGGCATCAGGCGGATTATGAGGTCCTGGAGCAGGCGCTGCGCACCCCCGCCCGGTATGTGGGCTGCATCGGCAGCAAACATAAGGTGGCCGCCACGCAGAAAAAACTCCGTGAGGCGGGCGTGCCCGAGGCGGACATCCAGCGGACCGTTTCCCCCATCGGCCTGCCCATCGGCGGGGAGACCCCGGCGGAGATCGCCATCAGCATCGCCGCCCAGATGATCGCCTGCCGGGCCGGCCGGCTGGATCAGTTCCGCTGAGGGCCTGAGCCTTGGCGGAGAGAAACCACAGCATGTAAACTTGCAGCGGGAAGCCTCGGTCTCATCCAGGGACCGGGGCTTTTTCAGAGAACGGGGGTGCGGCGTTGCCGGCCGGAAATCGGCTTTGCGCCCGGTGGCGGAGATGTGCAGGACAGACAGGGCTTGACGCGAAACGGACCGAATTTTGCAGATCAGAGAAGAATTCGAAAAAAATACTTGACAAATCCATAGGAACTGCGTATCTTGTTAGTAACCGTATTAAAAGTAATAGTACAGGCGCAAAAAACGCGCTGCTGTGGGGACGAACAGTCCGGCAGATTGCGTAAGATGTTAAGTTTTTGGGAAAAAACTTCCGCTTTGGGAAGGAGCAAGGGAGATTTTTCGCAGAAATTAAGGAAATGTTAATGATTTTGATGTGAGCGGGAAACAAATTTGCGGGATAATGCGTCCAACCCCATAATATTGGTTCGGAGTGAGTCTGGGAACTATGGATCAGATCAAGATGAAACGGCGATATCGCCTCTTATATGGGAGCACGCCTCCGGCCCTGTGGATCGGGGCCCTGGCTGCCTTATGTCTGCTGCTGTGCATATTGTCCGTCAGCGGGCAGATCGCCGGGGCGGATCTGGCCCTGGCCCTGGGGCTGACGGCTGCCGCCACGGCGCTGTGCCAGGGGCTGCGCCGCCTGGGGGACGGGCGGCTGGGCTTTTTGGGCGTGCTGGTGCTGGCGGCGGTGATCGGCTATATGTGCGTGGAGCTGGTGTCCCTGGGCGACATCAGCTGGCTGAGCGAGGAGACGCCCTTGCTGCATCTGGTGGGCTTTCCCTGGGTGCTGGGGGTGTTCCTGCTGGCCTATGCCGCTGTGGGGCGGACCCGGATTGCTCTGGTGGCGGGGAACTTCGTCCTGATCGCCTTTGCCGTGGTGAGCTATGCCCTGATGGTTTTTCGGGAGCGGACGCTCCTGGCGGCGGACCTGTTCAGCCTGCGCATTGCCATGAGCGTGGCCGACCACTATGAATTCCCCTGGGAGCCCCATCTGTTTCTGGGCCTGGGGCTGTGGTTGGTGGGAATGGTGCTGTGCTGGGCCCTGGCCGGCCCGGTACCGGGAAAGGAGGCCCGGCCCGGCAGGAGCTTCCGCATCACGTCCCGGCTCCTGTGCGCGGCCTTTGTGGCGGTGTATGCGTTCTGCTTTTACGGTACATACATGCTGGCCCGCTCCGGCCTCTGGCTCCGGTGGGATGAAAACGATTTTGCCGCCAGCCCCCTGACCAACTTTATGTACAGCATCCGGCAGCTGGGGGCCCAGGAGCCGGAGGACTATTCCCAGGAGAACCTGGCCGCCCTCACCGGGGACACAGAGGGCCTGACCGCCACGGGAGAGGAGCAGCCTCACGTCATCGTCATCATGAGCGAGGCCTATTCGGATCTCTCGGTTCTGGGGGATTTTGAGACCTCGGAGGAGATCGCCCCCTACTTCCATTCCCTCTGGGAGAACAGCGTCCACGGCTATGCCTATTCCTCCGTATTCGGAGGGAACACCGCCAACAGCGAGTATGAGTTCCTCACCGGCAACTCCCTGGCTTTTGAGGGCAGCTCCACGGTGCCTTACCAGACCGCCATCAACTATGAGAAGGACACTCTGGTCTCCACCCTGAAAGCCCAGGGCTACTCCGCCACCGCCCTCCATCCCTACGGGGCGGACGGCTGGAACCGGGTGCAAGTATATGACCTGTTCGGTTTTGACGAGACCCACTTCATCGACGACTGGGTCAAGCCCAAAAAGCTCCGGGGCTACATCACCGACGAGAGCGACTTTGACAAGCTCATCGAGCTCTTTGAGGACCGGGAACCGGGAGAGAAGCAGTTCCTTTTCAACATCACCATGCAGAACCATGGCAACTACAACACGGAGAATTTCAACCCCACCGTGACCATCACCGGGCATGAGGGGGAGTTCCCCCTGGCCGAGCAGTACCTCTCCCTGCTCCAGGTGACGGATGCGGCGCTCCAGGAACTGATCGAGTATTTCAGCGCTGTGGAAGAGCCGGTGATGCTGGTGTTCTTCGGGGACCATCAGCCCCGTCTGGACGATGAGTTTTATGACTATGTCTTCGGAGAGGTCTCCGGGGAGCGCAGCGCCCTGGACCGGCAGAAGCAGTATCTCGTGCCCTTCCTCATCTGGAAAAACTATGAGGAGGACAGCCGGGATCTGGGGACCACGTCCCTGAACTACCTGGGCCAGCTTGCCCTTCAGGAGGCCGGGCTCGCCACCACGCCCTTCGGCGCCTGGCTGCTGGAGCTCCGGGAAGAATATCCCACCATCAACGCCTATGGCTATACCGATGAGAGCGGATGGAATGAGCTGCCGGCAAACCTGGAGCTGCTCCCTGAGCGCCTGCGGCAGTACTGGATGCTCCAGTACAACTACCTCCATGACGCCACGGGGTATGACAAGGCCTTCTTCGGCACGGTGGGCGCGACAGGCTAGAGAATCATAAAAAATAGGCGCGGCCACACTTTTGCGTGGCCGCGCCTGCCTTGTGACAGACCGTGTTATTTGACATACAGGGCAATGGCCTTGCTGAGGTCGGCCACAGCCTCCATATCCCCCTGGCGCACCGCTTCCACCATGCAGTGCTCCATATGGCTCTGGAGGATGAGCAGCGCCGTGCGGTTGAGGGCGGAGCGCACGGCGGAGAGCTGGGTGAGCACCTCGGCGCAGTCCCGGCCGTCCTGGACCATATTGCGCACGGACTCCAGGTGGCCGATGGCCCGGTTCAGGCGGTTTACCACGGTCCGCGTCTCTTCCGGGGAGTGGATATGGGGATGGTTGTGGTCATGACAGTGCCCGTGTTCATGATCGCGGCCGTGATCATGAGGGATGCCTTGGGCGTGGGCCAGGGCGTGGGCTTGGTCATCCATGGACGGCGCCTCCTTTTTGCTCGATTTTGTTATAAACAATACCCCAGATTCCCGCAAAAAACAAGCCCTCATAGGGGATTTTATCCGCCGAGCCAGGGGAAAAGGAGCATTGACTTCCCCGGATGCCTGTGATAGCATAGATGCGCCGAGGGGCGTTTTGCTTTGCCCTTTGCGCTTTGGAATACCATTGGAGAAAAGAGGTTATAGTATGCACGACCACGACCACGCCCATACCCACGGCCACGGAGACGCCTCCCAGGCGGAGGCCCTGCTTACCTATATGCTGGACCACAACCGCCATCATGCCCAGGAGCTCCACGATCTGGCCCACCAGCTGGAGGGGGAGGCCGCCGACCTGGTTCACGCCGCGGTACACGATTTTGAACACGGCAACGAAAAGCTCCAGCGCGCGCTGACGATTTTGAAAGGGGAATGAAGCATGTGCCTTTCCACGGTTTATACTGTCCATGACGGGATCCAGGAAAAGGTGGCGGAGTATGTCACCAACGTGGCCCCAGGGGACGATGAGATCACCCTCACGACGATTATGGGAGCCAAGGAGACCATCCGGGGCCGGATTACCAGCATCGACCTGGTGAACAACACCATTCTGGTGGAGGGGGTCTGAGCGACCGATGGAATATGAGATGATCCGGGAGATTTTCAACCAGTGCTCCGGCAACCAGATGCGGGACGTGGAAGTCCGGGAGATCGAGACGGATGATCTGGAGCGCTTTATGGACCAGTACCGCAAGGGCGGCACAGTCCGGTGCCAGCGCACGGACAGCCCGGACGGCAGCACGACGGTCTTCGACCTGGACTGCGACGGGCTGCGTCAGCGCATCGGCTTCACAAAGCTATAAGCTCCGGGTCAAGGCACAATTTTCTCCGGAAAATTGTAGGATATTACAATACATGAGCAATAATTCCCATCCCCCACCGGGGGATGGGAATTATTTTATAATTTCTCTGACATTATTTTGACAAAACTGCCATTGACAACGAATTTTGCGTTTGTTAAACTAACAACGGGCAGCGGCCGCGGCCTGTGTCTGCCATGCCGCCCAAGAGGGGATTCCGCAGTTGACAGGAACCTCTCCGACAGGAACAACTCAAATTGTGATTTTCTACAAAATAGGGATCTGTTGTACACAGACAGGAGGTAAAGAATCATGTCACAGACCATCGCCGTTGCCGGCAAGGGCGGCGTCGGAAAAACCACACTTTGCGGTCTGCTGATCCGCTGGCTCAGCGCCCATGGAAAGGGCCCCATCCTGGCGGTGGACGCGGATGCCAACTCCAACCTCAACGAGGTCCTGGGTGTGGAAATGCCCGTGACCCTCGGGGAGATCCGGGAAGAGGTCGCCGGAGCGGAAATGGCGGAGGTGAATCCCATTCCCGCCGGCATGAGCAAGGCGGACTTCATGGAGTACAAATTCAACTCCGCCCTGGAGGAAGAGGACGACTTTGACATGCTGGTTATGGGTCGGACCCAGGGCAAGGGCTGCTACTGCTTTGTCAACGGACTGCTCCAGACCCAGATGAAGAAGTTTTCCGGCAATTACAAATATATCGTGGTGGACAACGAGGCCGGTATGGAGCATCTGAGCCGGGGATTGCTGCCTGAGGTGGACACCATCCTTCTGGTGAGCGATTGCTCCCGCCGGGGCATCCAGGCGGTGGGGCGCATCGCCGCCTTGGTGAAGGAGCTGGGCATGAAGCCCAAGCAGATGAAGCTCATCATCAACCGGGCGCCGGAGGGTGAGCTGGCCGAGGGAATCCGGGAGGAGATCCGCATCCAGGGTCTGGATCTGGCGGGCGTCATCCCTCAGGATCCCATGGTCTACCAGTACGACACCGAGGGCAAGCCCACCAGCCTCCTGCCGGAGAACTCGCCCAGCCGCAAGGCCTTTGAAAAAATAGTGGAATCGCTGAAGCTGTGACGCGCATGCCTGCACAGGCTGCTGGAATACTGACAGATAACGAGAAATTTTGAATTATTATTTATAGCAAAAGAGGTACGATCCAAGAGAAAGGGGAAAAAACAGCAGATGGACATCAAAACCTGTAAAGAGTGTATGCAGCTGACCTCCGTTGAGGAGTTTGAGGCCGCAACCAACCGGCTCCTGGAAACCGGCGCGAAAGTGGGCGCGGACTCCTGGCAGCAGCGTGTAAAGAACCAGACTCCCCACTGCAAATTCGGCGAAGAGGGTATCTGCTGCCGGATCTGCTCCATGGGTCCCTGCCGCATCACGCCCAAGGCCCCCAGAGGCATCTGCGGCTGTGACGTCCACGGCATTGTGGCCCGGAACTACCTCCGGTTCACCGCCGGAGGCAGCGCCACGCACTCTGACCATGGCCGCGAGATCTGCCACACCCTCTACCAGACGCGCGAGGGCGGCAACTACCAGGTGAAGGATCCCGAAAAGCTCAAGCGCATCGCCGGCGAGTGGGGCATCGAGACCGAGGGCAAAGATATTTATGATCTGGCCCACGAGATGGCCGAGACCGCTCTCATGGAGTACGGCAAGCCTTTTGGCGTGCAGCGTTTCCTCAGCCGCGCCCCGGAGCATACCCGGGAGCTGTGGAAGAAAGCCGGCATCGAGCCCCGGGCCATTGACCGTGAGGTCTCCCAGTCCATGCACATGACCCATATGGGCTGTTCCTCTCTGCCGGAGGCCCTGATCCGCCAGTCCCTGCGTGCAGGCCTGAGCGACGGCTGGGGCGGCTCCATGTGCGGCACCGAGTTCTCCGACGTCCTCTTCGGCACTCCGAAGCCCATTGACACCACCGCCAACCTGGGCGTCATGGAAAAGGACATGGTGAACATCGTTGTCCACGGCCACGATCCCTCCCTCTCTGAGATGATCGTCCTCTATGCCCAGGATCCCGAGATGATCGCCCTGGCCAAGAGCAAGGGCGCCAAGGGCATCAACATCTGCGGCGTGTGCTGCACCGCCAATGAGGTGGCCATGCGCCACGGCATCCCCATGGCCGGCAACTTCCTCCAGCAGGAGAACGTGGTCCTCACCGGCGCCTGCGAGGCCATCGTGGTGGACGTGCAGTGCATCTTCCCCGCTCTTGGCCCCCTGAGCAAATGCTTCCATACCAAGTTCATCACCACTTCTGAGATTGCCCGGATGCCGGACAGCGACTTCATCCACTTCAATGTGGAGAACGCCGGCGAGAACGCCAAGGCCATTGTAAAGATGGCGGTGGAGAACTTTGTCAACCGCAAACCCGAACTTGTGTACATCCCCGAGATGAAGCAGGACGCCACCGTGGGTTATTCTGTGGAGGCCATCAAGAAGTGCCTGGACCGCGTTACCAACACCCACGTGGACGTCACCGGCACCACCAAGCCCCTCATCGAGTGCATCGACTCCGGCGTCATTCGCGGCGCCGTGGCCATGGTTGGCTGCAACAACCCCAAGGTCCGCCCCGACACCGCGCACATTGAGCTGATGAAGAAGCTCATCGCCAACGACATCATCGTCATCGTCTCCGGCTGCGCCGCCCAGGCCGCCGCCAAGGCCGGCCTCCTGAGCAAGAAGGCCAAGACCCTCTGCGGCGAGGGCCTGCGCCGGGTCTGCGAGCTGGTGGACATTCCTCCTGTTCTGCACATGGGTTCCTGCGTGGACATTTCCCGTATGATGGTCCTGGCCGCCGACTGCTCCAAGGACTCCGGCTGGAACATCTCCCAGATCCCCCTGGTGGGCTGCGCCCCCGAGTGGATGAGCGAGAAGGCCGTTTCCATCGGCAACTACGTGGTTGCCACCGGCATCGACACCTTCCTGGGCGTGGATCCCTACACCAAGGGCTCCGAAGAGGTCACTGCGCTGCTCCAGGGTGAGCACGGCGTGAAGGACTGGGTGGAGGCCAACTACACGGTGGAGCTGGATATCGAAAAGCTCTGCGACAAGATGATCCAGCGGATCGAGGAGAAGCGCGTGGCCCTGGGCATCTAATCCACGCGCCCGGAAAGCAAGCGAGGCGTTTTTATGAAGATAGCAGTTTCCGGAAAAGGCGGCGTGGGCAAGACGACCCTTTCTGCCACCCTGGCCCGGCTCTACGCCGCGGAGGGGCGCAAGGTCCTGGCCGCGGACGTGGACCCGGACGCCAACCTGGGACTGGCCCTGGGGCTTTCGGAGGAAGAGGTCAACGCCATTGTCCCCATCTCCAAAATGCGCGAGCTGGTTAAGGAGCGCACGGGGGCGGACGAGCTGAATAAGTTCTTCAAGCTCAATCCCCGGGTGGACGACATCCCTGACCGGTTTGCCAAGGAGATTGCCGGGGTGAAACTTCTGGTCATGGGCACGGTGGAGACCGCCGGCGCTGGCTGTGTCTGCCCTGAGAACGTGCTGCTCAAACAGCTGATTTCCAACCTGGTGGTTTTCCGGGACGAAGTGGTCATCCTGGATATGGAGGCCGGGCTGGAGCATCTGGCCCGGGGCACCACGAGCTTTGTGGACCGCTTCATCGTGGTTATCGAGCCGGGCGCCCGGAGCATCCAGACCTACCAGAAGGTGAAAAAGCTGGCAGCGGATCTGGGCGTGAAACAGATCAGCGTGGTGGCCAACAAGGTCCGGGACGAGGCGGACGAGGCGTTCCTCCGGGAGCGTATCCCCCAGGATGAACTGCTGGGCTTCATCCACTACAATCCGGAGGTCATTGAAGCGGACCGCCGGGGCGTGTCCCCTTACGATACCAGTCCCACGGCAGTGGCGGAGATCGCCGCCATCAAGGAACGCATCGACAGGGAAATGAATTGAATGGAGGATCAATAACAATATGGGACTTTTTGACAGAGTATTCCGCGGCTCCGACGAGATGTACGCCAAAGCGGAGCAGAGCGTAGACGAGATCATCGCCAAAGTGGGCCCGGACGCCCCTATGAATATGCCCAACACCGGTTACTTCCTGGCCTGTAATTACGCCTACCTGGGCCGTAAGATCACCAAGGTCGGCGAGCTGAAGGAGGCCCTGGCGGATGTGCGCTCCATGATGACCAAGGAGCAGCGTACCCGGGACGTGTTCCTCAGCGGCATCGGCACGGCCATCGCCGCAGAGATCATCGAGGCCTGTAAGTATGTGGAGACCGAGACCCCCTATGAGGGCACGCTGTACCACGGCCATCTCACCGACGCCGAGGTCCGCGAGCTGGGCGTGCCTCTGGTCACCGGCGACATCCCCGGCTTCGTGGTCATCATCGACGAGGCGCCCTCCGACGAGGAGGCCGCCGCCCTGATCAAGGGTTACCAGAGCCGCGGCATCTTTGTGTTCCTGATCGGCGGCATCATCGAGCAGGCCGCCCGGATGAAGATCGGCATGGGCTTCCCCGTGCGTGTGGTCCCCGTGGGCGAGGACATCTGGGCCGTCGGCCACGTCATCTCCCTGGTGGTGCGCGCCGCCATGATCTTCGGTGCCATCCAGCCCGGTGACTTTGCCGGCTTCCAGGACTACACCTTCCACCGCATCCGCGCGTTTGTCAACGCCTTTGCCCCCCTGCGGGATATCACCGTGGCCTGCGGCGGCGGCGCCATCGCCATGGGCTTCCCCGTCATCACCAACGAGACCGAAAATATCTGGCGCGTGCCCAAGAGCCTTATTGTCCAGCCCAACACCCAGGAGTTTATTGAGACCTCTCTGGAAGCCCGGGACATCAAGATCAAGGTCACCAAGATCGATATCCCTGTGGCCTTCTCCTCCGCCTTCGAGGGCGAGATCATCCGCCGGCCCGACATGCAGATCGAAGTGGACGGTTCCCGCCTGGACTGCTGCGAGCTGGTCTGCACCAAGGAAGCCAGCGAAATCGAGGACCACAAGATCATCCTGGAGGGCCCCGACTTCGACGAGTTCCCCGTGGGCACCAAGATCAGCATGTGCTATATTGCCGAGGTTGCCGGCAAGAACATGCAGTCCGACTTCGAACCCGTCATGGAGCGGAAGATCCACAACTACTTCAACTGCATCGAGAGCGTCTACCACACCGGCCAGCGCGACATGATCCGCATCCGCGTGAGCAAGTCCGCCTTTGAGGCCGGCTTCCGGGCCCGCCACTTCGGCGAGGTGCTCTACGCCAAGCTCATGAGCGATTTCGGCGCCGTGGTGGACAAGTGCCAGGTGCGGATCTGCACGATCCCGGAGAAGAACGCCGAGTACCGCGCCCTGGCCAACAAAACCTACGACGCCCGCGACGCCCGCCTTGCCAGCCTCACCGACGAGAGCGTGGACGTATTCTACACCTGCATCCTGTGCCAGAGCTTCTCTCCCAGCCATGTGTGCATCGTCACCCCTGAGCGCCTGGGCCTGTGCGGCGCCGTGTCCTGGCTGGATGCCAAGGCCACCAATGAGCTGGAGCCTGACGGCCCCTGCCAGATCGTCCCCAAGGACCGGCCTATCGACGAGGACTTGGGCACCTACGAGGACGTGGACGAGGCCGTGAACAAGTACAGCCACGGCGCTCTGGAGCACGTGACGCTGTACTCCATCATGCAGGACCCCATGACCTCCTGCGGCTGCTTTGAGTGCATCTGCGGCATCGAGCCCATGAGCAACGGCGTGTGCATCGTCAACCGCGAGCACACCGGCATCACCCCCATGGGCATGAGCTTCTCGGAGCTGGCCTCCATGACCGGCGGCGGCGTGCAGACGCCCGGCTTCATGGGCCACGGCAAGCACTTCATCTCCTCCAAGAAGTTCCTGAAGGCCGAGGGCGGCGTGGGGCGCATTGTCTGGATGCCTGCCGCTTTGAAGGAGACCGTTCGGACCCGTCTGGACGCCACGGCCAAGGACCTCTACGGCATTGACAACTTCACCGACATGATTGCGGATGAGACTGTGGTGGAGGGCGATCCCGAGGCGCTGATGAACTTCCTGACGGAGAAGAACCACCCTGTGCTCAGCATGGAGCCTCTGATGTAAGCGGCGATTGTAAAAAATGTGAAAAAAGCCCCGGGGAAAGGAATTATTTTCTTTCCCTGGGGGCTTTCCTGTGATATAATACACCGGAAGTTTGGAATGACTTTATTGATACATCCAATAACTGTAGGAGGGAACTGACAAATGCCATTCAAACGTATGCCTCAGACCTTCACCGCGTCCATTGGAACCGTGACCATTGGCACTGGTGAGAAGGCTGTCACCATGGGCGGCGAGAACGTCTTGCCCCTGTACAGCTTTGACGCTCCCATCGCCAACCGTCCCCTGATCGGTGTGGAAGTGAGCGACCTCGGCGTGGACAACACCCTGCCGGAGCTGGCCGCTTTCTACGCCGGCGCGGACACCGTGGTGGAGCAGGCCAAGCGCGCCGCCACCATGCCCGGGGCCGATTTCCTGGCCATCCGCCTGGAGAGCGCGGACCCCAACGGCGCCAACACCCCGGTGGAGGAGAGCGTCGCCCTGTGTAAGGCCATTGCCGATGCGGTAGACTGCCCCCTGGTCATCGAGGGCAGCAAGAACGCGGAGAAGGACTCCACCCTGCTGGCCAAGGTCGCCGAGGCCCTCCAGGGCAAGAACGTCCTGCTGATGTCCGCCAAGGAAGAGAACTACAAGTCCATCTGCGCCGCCGCCGTCCTGGCTTACGGGCAGAAGATGGGCGCGGAGTCCGCCGTGGACATCAACCTTGCCAAGCAGCTCAACGTCCTCATCGACAAGATGGGCGTCAAGGGCGAGAACGTGGCCATGAACGTGGGCAGTGCCGCCGCCGGCTACGGCTTTGAGTACGTGGCCTCCACCATGGACCGCGTCAAGGCCGCCGCCCTGGGCCAGAACGACAATATGCTCCAGATGCCCATCATCACCCCTGTGAGCAGCGAGGCCTGGAGCGTGAAGGAAGCCATCGTCTCCGAAGAGGACGAGCCCGAGTGGGGACCCACCGAGGCCCGCGGCGTCGAGATGGAGATCGCCACCGCCGCCGCCTGTCTGGCCGGCGGAAGCAACGCCGTTATCCTCAAGCATCCCAAGTCCGTTGCCACCATCGCTGCGTTCATCAGCGCCATTATCTAAAAGAAAGGGAGGGAGAACACCATGGCACTGAAAGGTTTGGATATTTTTAAGCTCACTCCCAAGAAGAACTGCAAGGAGTGCGGCAGCCCCACTTGCATGGCGTTTGCCATGAAGGTAGCCCAGGGCGGTGTGGCCCTGGACGCCTGCCCCTATATGTCTGACGAAGCCAAAGCCACTCTGGGGGAGGCCACTGCGCCCCCGATGAAGGCCATTACCTTCGGCACCGGCGACGCCGAGTGCAAGCTGGGCGGCGAGACTGTGCTGTTCCGGCACGAGAAAACCTTTGTCTCCAAAAGCCTGTATGCCACTACCGTGTGCAGCGACTGTTTTGACGAGCGCATGGAGGAAATCCGCAAGGTGGACTACGAACGCATCGGTGAGCGGATGCACGTGGAGATCCTGAACCTGGTCTACGGCGGCGATCCCGCCGCCTATGCCGCCCTGGCCGAAAAGGCCGTGGCCACCGGCAAGGCCATCATCCTGGAGTGCAGCTGCGCCGAAGGGGCCAAGGCCGCCCTGGAGAAATGCAAGGACGCCAAGCCCATCCTCAACGGCTGCAACGCCGGGAATGTGGAGGAGATGAACGCGCTGGCCACCGAGTACGGCGTGGTCCTGGGCGTCACCGGAGCCAACCTGGACGAGCTGTATGACACCGTGGCCGCCCTGGAGGCCAAGGGCAACAAGAACCTGGTGCTGGATGTGGGTACCGCTTCCGTGAAGGATGCCTTTGCCAATGCCGTGCAGATCCGCCGGGCCGCGCTGAAGGACAAGGACCGTACCTTCGGCTATCCCAGCATCGTCAACGTGGGCAAGCTGGCCGCCGGCGACCGCAGTATGCAGACCGCCCTGGCCGCCCTGTTTACCATGAAGTACGGCTCTATCATCGTCATGGAGGGCATGAGCTACGCCCAGGCCCTGCCTCTGTTCGGCCTGCGCCAGAACATCTTCACTGACCCGCAGAAGCCCATGAAGGTCGAGCCGGGCATCTATACCCTCAACGGCGCAGACGAGAACGCCATCTGCTGCACCACCGTGGACTTTGCCCTGACCTACTTTGTGGTCTCCGGCGAGATGGAGCGCTCCGGCGTGCCCATCAACCTGCTGATCTCCGACGCGGGCGGCTACTCCGTGCTGACCGCCTGGGCCGCCGGCAAGCTTTCCGCCGGCAGCATCGCCAAGTTCTTCAAGGAATTCGACATCGAAAACAAGATCAAGAGCCGCACCCTGGTTATCCCCGGCAAGGTCGCCGTGCTCAAGGGCGAGATGGAGGAGAAGCTCCCCGGCTGGAAGATTGTCGTTGCCCCCAACGAGGCTGTGGGCCTTGTGAAATTCCTGAAGGAACTGAAAGTCTGATTTTCACAAAACGAGAAATGGAGGCGTAACCTATGGGTAAATTTGTTGTCATCGGCGAGCGGATCCACTGTATTTCCCCGGTCATTCGGGAGGCTATGGCCAACTTCAACCCCGAGCCCATCCTCAAGCGCGCCAAGGAGCAGCTGGACGCCGGCGCCACGTATCTGGACCTGAATATCGGTCCTGCCGAGAAGAACGGCGTGGAGCTGATGCAGTGGGGCGTCAAGCTCCTCCAGGAGAACTTTGACAACGTCCCCCTGGCGCTGGATACCGCGAACATGGCCGCCATCGAGGCCGGTATCCAGGTCTATAACCGCAGCAAGGGCAAGCCCATCGTCAACTCCGCCGACGCGGGGGACCGCATCGGATATCTGGACCTTGCCGCCAACAACGACGCCATCTGCATCGCCCTGTGCTCCAAGCACGGCATCCCCTCTGACAACGACGAGCGTATGGCCTACTGCCAGGAGCTGCTGGAGCGCGGTATGGGCCTGGGTATGGATCCCGAGGATATGTGGTTTGACCCCCTGTTCCTGGTGGTCAAGGGTATGCAGGACAAGCAGATGGAGATGCTGGAGTTCCTGCGCATGCTCACCGACATGGGCCTGAAGAGCACGGGCGGCCTGTCCAACGTCTCCAACGGCATGCCCAAACACCTGCGCCCCATCATGGACAGCGCCATGGTGGCCATGGCCATGCAGTGCGGCCTTACCTCGGCCATCGTGAACCCCTGCGACCAGCGCCTCATGGAGACCATCAAGTCCTGCGACGTGATCAAGAACGAGACCCTGTACGCGGACAGCTACCTGGAGCTGTAAAAGCAAGACCAAGTTACCGGGGGCGGAATTTATCCGCTCCCGGCGTTTCCATTTTTCCCCTCTGCGCCGCAGGCCGGGGGAGATACAAAAATCCGCAAATCTGCCATGCGCAGCATGGCTTTGAAAAGAGGTAATTGTTGTGAGTGCATTGACGGATCTCATCTACGGTGGTGCAAACGCCGTAGCCGGGCTGACCGAAAACGCGGTCAACCAGGCTGTGGAGCAGTATGGCCCGGACAAAAAGGTTGCATTCCCCGACACGGCATACTTTCTCCCCACCATCTATGCCGCCACAGGCGTGAAGGTCCAGACCCTGGGAGACCTCCCCGCCTGTGTGAACGTGCTCAAGAGCCTCATCACCAACAAGGAGGATCTGAACGAAGCCCTGAATGCCGGCCTGGCCACGGCGGTGGGCGCGGAGATCCTGGAGGCCCTGAAGTACGTTGCCCAGGAAAACCCCTATGCCGGAGAGAGCGGCATCGGCTTTGTGCCGGATCCTGTGATCCGCTCCCTGGGCGTGCCCCTGGTCACCGGGGACATCCCCGGCGTGGCTGTGCTTCTCGGCAAGGCAGACTGCGCCAAGGACGTGGCCGACATCGTCCGGGATTACCAGGAGAAGGGCCTGCTGACGCTGATGGTGGGCGACTGCATCGAGCAGGCGCTGGAAAACGGCGTCCGGGCCGGCCTGGAGTACCGGGTTGTGCCTCTGGGCCATGACGTGACGGCTGTGACCCACGCGGTCACCGTGGCCATCCGCGCCGGGCTCATTTTCGGCGCCCTGACCCCCGGCGATCTGCCCGGCCTGCTGGCCTATACCAAGGAGCGTGTCCCCGCTTTTGTGAACACATTCGGCGCCATCGGCCCGGTGGAGGTCTCCGCTGGCGCCGGCGCCATCGCCCTGGGCTTCCCTGTGGTGGTGGACATCGACCTGGCGGAAAACCAGGTGCCCGGCGCCCTGGTCTCCGTCACGGATCACGGCAAGACCGCCGCGGAGAGCCTGCACCTCCGCCACATCAAGGTAAAGGCCAAGGCAGTGGAGCTCCCGGTGAGCTTTGCCGCCGCTTTTGAGGGCGAGATCATCCGTAAAGGCGACACCTATGCGGAGTTCAGCTCCCACCTGAACCCCACCTGTGAGCTGGTGACCATGCGGGAGGAAGAGTCCCAGGTGGAGGACGGCGCCATCGTTATCGACGGCCCGGACATCCCCGAGGGCGCGACCTCCATCGTGGAGCTGCCTCTGGCCACCACCGTAGAGGTATACGGCGAGAGGATGCAGAAGGACTTTGAGTCCGTCATCGAGCGGAAGATCCACGCCTGGTTCAACTATATCGAGGGCGTGATGCACACCGGCCAGCGGAACCTCTTCCGCATCCGCATCAGCAAGGACGCCTGGGAACGGGGCCTGCGGCTGAAGCACTTCGGCGAGGTGCTCTACTCCATGATCAAGGACGAGTTCGGCGAGGTAGTGGACAAGTGCGCCGTGCGCCTGATCACCGATAAGGCGAAGGTGGACGACTTCCTCCAGAACGTGGCCATGCCCCGGTACAATGCCCGGGACGAGCGCCTGGCCAGCCTTACAGACGAGAGCGTGGACACCTTCTACACCTGCGTCCTCTGTCAGAGCTTTGCCCCCGCCCACTGCTGCGTGGTGACGCCGGAACGCCTGGGCCTGTGCGGCGCTGTGTCCTGGCTGGATGCCAAGGCCACCAAGGAGCTCTCCGACGCCGGCCCCAGCCAGCCCATTCCCAAGACCGGCTGCATCGACGAGAAACTGGGCGCCTATGAATCGGTGAACGAGATCGTCAAGGAGGCCACCCACGGCGCGGTGGAAAACGTGACCCTCTATTCCCTGATCCAGGATCCCATGACCTCCTGCGGCTGCTTTGAATGCATCTGCGGCATTGAACCCCTGAGCAACGGCGTGATTGTGGTGAACCGGGAATATGCGGGCATGACCCCCACGGGCATGACCTTCGGCGAGCTGGCCTCCATGACCGGCGGCGGCGTGCAGACCCCGGGCTTTATGGGCCATGGCCGGCACTTTATCGCTTCCCGGAAGTTTATCGCTGCCGAAGGCGGCGTCCGCCGCATCGTCTGGATGCCCAAGGAGCTTAAGGATGACGTGGCCGCCCGCCTGAACAAGACCGCCAAGGAGGAGTTTGGTATCGACAACTTCACCGACATGATCGGTGACGAGACCATTGCCACGGATCCGGAATCCCTCATGGCCTTCCTGACGGAAAAGAACCACCCCGTTCTGAGCATGGATCCCATTATGTAAACTTCAATATGTGTCCCCTCCCGGCGGCAAGCCCGCCGGGAGGGGACAGGCTCCTGCGCCGCCCAGTGTGCGACGCAAAAGGCACGGCACACTTCCATTTCGGGGATTTTCCCGCCCGGCCCTGGCTCCGAGGCATTCTCAGAGCCAGGGCCAGACGGAAAAATCACATCACAGGGCACAAGCCGCTGCGGTTTTCTGGGTGCAGCGGCCAGGCGGCCCTGCCCAATTCCTGTTGGGATTCAGAGAAAGGAAACATGTTATGTATACCATCACCTTCAAAGTCCAAGGCGCTTTGGATCAGAAAGTTACGGCGAGCCAGGGCGAGAACCTCCTGGAACTGGCCCAAAAGCGGGGCGTGATCATCGACGCACCCTGCTCCGGAAACGGCACCTGCGGCAAGTGCAAAGTCCGCCTGATTTCCGGCGCGGTCAATTCCATTCCCAACCCCCATTTGGAGCAGGAGGACTACGATGACGGCTGGCGCCTGGCCTGCCAGAGCACGGTGATCGGGGACGCGGTAATCTGGATTCCGGCGGAGGCGGGAGCCTTCCAGAAGGGGATCCAGACAGCGGACCTGTCCAGCCCGGAAGAGCTGGAGCGGTATGAAGCGTCCATCGGGAAGATCTTTGCCGCCGGCTTGGAGCGGGGCTGCCCCCAGAAGGGCCTGGGCCTGGCGGTGGACATCGGCACCACCACGGTTTCTGCCGCTCTCCTGGACCTGCAGTCTGGAAAGGTCATGGCCAAAGCCAGCGCGGGCAACAACCAGATCCGCTATGGCGCGGACGTCATCAACCGCATCATTCAGAGCGCCAAGCCCGGCGGGCGGGAAAAGCTCCAAAAGGCCATTGGGGAGGAGACCATCCACCCCCTGATTCAGGAACTGTGCCAAAGTGCCGGCGTGGAGGCGGGGGATATCCGCCGCTGCGTCCTGGCGGGCAATACCACCATGGAGCATCTCTTTGCGGGCGCGGATGCGGAAACCATCCGCCTGGAGCCCTATGTCCCCGCGTTCCTGGAGCTCCGCGGCAAGGTGGCCCGGGATTTCGGCCTGCCCATCGACCCGGACGCCCCGGTGATCCTGGCACCCAACGTGGGCAGCTATGTGGGCGGGGATATCACCGCCGGCGTGCTGGATACCCTCATGTGGGAACGCCCGGAGATGGGCCTGTTTGTGGACCTGGGCACCAACGGCGAGCTGGTTTTGGGCAACCAGGATTTCATGCTCTGCTGTGCCTGCAGCGCCGGCCCCGCCTTTGAGGGGGGCGATATCAGCTGCGGCATGCGCGCCACTGGCGGCGCCATAGAGAGCTGCACCATCGACGCCGATACCATGGAGCCCAGCTATGTGGTGGTTGGTGAGCCGGGGACAAAACCCATCGGGCTGTGCGGCTCCGGCCTGATCGACGTGATCAGCGAGCTGTTCCGCTGCGGCATCATCGATGCCCGGGGCAAGTTTGTGAAGGACGGCAAGCGCATCCGCCGGGACGAGTATGGCGCCAGCTATATCCTGACTTTCGCCGCAGAGAGCGGTCATGGCCGGGATGTGGAGATCAACGAGACGGACCTGGACAACTTCATCCGGGCCAAGGGCGCCATTTTCTCCGCCATCGTGTCCATGCTCAACTCCCTGGACATGTCAGTGGAAGACATTGAGAAAATCCAGATCGCCGGCGGCATTGGCAGCGGCATCGATATCGAAAAGGCCATCTCCATTGGCATGCTGCCCAAGATCCCCCTGGAGAAGTACAGCTACATCGGCAACAGCTCCCTGACTGGCGCCTGCGCCATGCTATTGAGCGACCAGGCGGAGGAAAAGGTTTTTGCCATTGGCCGGAATATGACCTATTTGGAATTGAGCACCTATCCGGGCTACATGGAGGAGTTCGTGGCGGCCTGCTTCCTGCCTCACACCAACGCCGCGCTCTTTGACTGAGGGAGGGAGAGTCCCGTGGAAAAACGCAAGGATATCCCAGACAACAAGACCGGCGTGCCCCTGGAACACTACTGCAAGCTGTTCCGGGAGCAGGATCCCGCCGCCCTTTCGGAGAAAAGCGGCGTGGCCTATGATCCGGAGAAGGGGGGCTTTTCTCTTCACCTGCTGCGCCGCCCGGTGATTCTCACCTGGCCGGAAATGGCCGTCCGGGAGGAGGGGGGAAGGGAATATAAGCCCAATGTGCGCATGCTCCTGGGCCGCTGCGTGATGGAGGGCCGCCTGAGCGAAACCACAGGCAAATCCCTCTCCTATACGGAAATGCCCTGGGGCCAGGTGTATGCCCCCCCCTACCGGGGCCGGTGCATCCTGCGC